>JAQUOD010000011.1 GCA_028717245.1 Candidatus Omnitrophota bacterium | reverse complement strand
CCTGACTTCCGGCAATGTCGGCATCGGCTTAACCTCTGTGCCAGCCGGCTTACTGCAGGTCGGCACCTCACCCGGCCAGGGGTTATTCTTTGTGAAATCAGACGGCAACGTGGGTATCGGGACGACGTCCCCAGCTTCAGCATTGCATGTCAGGCAGGCTACGGATCTTGGCACGTCAGCAGCAGATGAGTCTATCTTAACCCGCCTGCATCAGAGTAATGGAAACTTAAACTACCTTGATATCATACACCGCCGGCATACGGCAGGCTCTAATTGGGCCGGCACAAATATGAGGCTTCGGCGTAAAATTGATTCTACAAGCCAGGGATTTATTGATTTTGGCATTGATGGGAAATCGTCAAACGATGGCCTTGGATTTGGCTCCGGAACTGCCACATATATGGTTTTGACTTCTACCGGCAACGTCGGCATCGGCACGACAGCGCCTATTGGGAGATTGCAAGTAGGGACTACACCAGGTGCGGCATTGTTGATTGTAAAAGATAGCGGCAACGTGGGTATCGGCACCACCGACCCCCAACAGGCACTACAGGTTGCCGGCAATATCCAGGCCACCACAGGTATATTCTCCACCTTAACCGTAGGCGGCTCGCCTGTCTTGACCTCTTCCGGTACCCTAACCGGCCTGCTTCAGTCCACAGCCAGCGGCACTTCCTATATTACTGGAGGCAATGTCGGCATCGGCAACACTGCGCCAGTTGGCCTTCTCCAAGTCGGCACTTCACCTACACCTGGATTAACAGTCTTATCGAGTGGTTACTTGGGCATAGCGACAACAGCACCTATATATCCGCTTGATGTTAATGGATATGTCATACTTAGGTCTTATACAGCCATTGGCCCTGTTGCTCCCAGCCAAACAGTGGCAGGATTAAGAGTCGGATATAATACTACGGTTCCCGCATTATCAGTAGAGCAATTTGGCGCAGGAGCTGCAATTGGCGTAGTAAGCGGCAACGTCGGCATCGGCACTACAGCGCCATATGGATTATTGCAGGTCGGGACTAATCCAAGCGTCGCAGGGTTAATTGTAAAGGCAAGTAATAATGTCGGCATAGGAACTACTAACCCCACTTCGCTCTTGCAGGTCGCAGGCAATATCCTTGCTACAACATTAACCTCTACAACGCTTAATGTTAATAATTATAATGTAGCGGTTTCAGGGGCATCCACCATATCGCAGGATTATTCAACCACAGGCACGCCGAGATTTGCGCGTATGGGGATAGGGGCAGCGGCACTATCTAATTATCCTGTTTATATTGCTGGTTCATATACGGACACAAGTGCAGGTGGTATAAATCTTGCAGGGACATATACCGCCACGACTTACAGCCCTTATGGGATAAATATGACCCCTACCCTTATTGCTAATGCTAACTATGCCTCCCCGGCTGCGGTAATCAAGGCAACGGGGATATTACAAGCCACAACTAATGTTGGTTGGATGTTAGGCATAAATAATAACACACAGGTAGGATTAAGCACGGGATATACTATCGCACAGGTTACTGGAAACTTGGCAAAGGTTACTGACTACGGTAACTTTGCAGGGACAGTTACGTTAGCGCAGGCGTTTAATGCGGGTAATGGCTCGGCTGGAATAGCGGGGACTTATGTTGGTATGGATATAGACGCTCTTACCGCAGGAACTACCAATATAGGTTTAAGGTCGCAGACGGCAAGAGCCGCAAACAGGTGGAATTTATATATAAACGGGACTGCGGATAATTATTTCAACGGCAATATCGGCGTAGGGATAACTGCGCCGACAGGGTTATTGCAGGTAGGTTCTTCTATTAGTGCGCCGGTATTGTTTATACCATCGGCAACTGGCAACGTCGGCATCGGCACCACGGGGCCGGGGACATTTAAACTGGAAGCAGCCGGCCATGTCGGCCCGAACGCTGACAACACATACGATTTGGGCAGTTCCGGAGTAAAATGGCGGGATGTCTTTTGCACCAGGGCCGCGTTTAACGGCTCGGACGCCAGGCAAAAAACAAATATTATAGATACCCCGCTGGGTTTAGATTTCATCATGAACCTTAGGCCTGTCCAGTATAATTGGGTAAAGCAGGACGATGGCAAACATCAAGGGCTTATCGCGCAGGAATTAGAGGGGTTGATTAAAGATAAGGGCATAGAGTTTGCCGGCCTGCGCCACGATAAGGAAAGCGATAGTTATTCGTTGGCCTATACCGATTTCATCGCCCCCTTGATTAAGGCAGTGCAGGAGCAACAGAAAGAGATTGAAAGCTTAAAAACAGAACTCAAGGATTTGCGGACTAAGCTCAACGCCGGGGAAAGCGAGCCGCGTAGTTAAAAAAGATAGTTTTCGTTAAGATGAAGAAAATATTATTTATGCTTTGCCTTGGGGTTATCGGGGTAAGCGGCCTTTTGCCTGGAGATGCAGGGGCCGCTACTGAGGTTTTAAGGCCAAATGCCGCCGGGGATTACACCAATCTACCAAGTCAATTTCCTGATTCTGACGAGCATTGGGATAAGGTAGATGAGGAGGTTCCCGATGATGCCAGCACATATGTTCGGGACTATCAGGGGACACAGCATAAAGATGCCTATAATCTCACAGATACTTCTATCCCTGCCGGCTCTACCATAAATTCGGTAACAGTTTATTTCAGGTGCCGGCAGGAGTGGGCAGGAACAACAGACTACTGCCAGCCATTTTTAAGATTAGGCACAGACGAAACCTCCGGAACCGAACAAATTACCACTACTGACTGGGTTACCTACTCTGAGGCCTTAGCCAGGCCAGGAGGCGGTTCGTGGTCAGTATCTGACCTGAATAATTTACAGGTTGTTATCGGGTTAAGGAATGGGTTCACCGCTAGTTGGGTAGAGTGCACCCAAGTCTATGTTGAGTTTGATTATAGCCTGCCGCCCACGGGGTCGCTTATCAATAATGCGAAAATAAATAATACGAAAATACAATAAGAGAGTTCCGTTTCAGAACAACGGGGACGGTTCTATTTTTTTTCATTCAGCATCCAAGAACAAAAAATAGAACCGTCCCCTTTTCTTTCCCTTTTCTTGAAAAAACGCTTGCTTTTTATTTGCGTTGTGCTAAACTTAAAAAATAGTAATTGGATAATTAATAAACATATCGAAAGGAGGAGGTATGAGGCGGCGTATTTTACTAGCTTTGATAGTAGCCTTATTATGCGTGCAAGTGCCCCTGTTAGCTAAAGATAAAAAAGGGGCAACGCAAAAGGGTCAGGCTGCGGTGATGAACCCAGCCCAGCAGCAGAAAGAAGCTTTGATTGGCAATATCAACGCTATGCGTAATCAGGAATTACGGGTGGCGGTCTTGCAGCAGTTGTTCAACGAAGAGGTGGAGAAGCTCAAAAATTTTCAGACGGCCTTTTGCAACGAGTATAAGCTGGACCTGGACAAATTCCGCAAAGGGCTCTATCGTTACGACGAAAAGCAGGGTAAGTTTGTAGAAGCCAAGCAATAAAGCCCCTATTATGAAAAAGATATTGAAATTGGGCTTGCCTAAAGGCAGCCTTCAGGAGACTACTTTTAAAATATTCAGGAAGGCAGGTTTTAACGTCTCTTTGCCCAGCGAACGCTCATATTTTCCCTCGATAGACGACCCCGAGATAGAGCCGGTTTTATTGCGCGCCCAGGAGATGTCCCGTTATATACAGGACGGCGCCCTGGATTGCGGTATCACCGGTAATGATTGGATTTTAGAGAATAAATCGGAGGTTATCCGGGTGGCGGATTTAACTTATGCTAAACAGGGCTTAAGCCCGGTGAGATGGGTTTTGGCCGTGCCGGAGGGCCTGAAGATTAAATCCGTTAAGGGCTTAGCCGGAAAACGCATTGCCACGGAATTAGTCAATGTTACCAGAGAATATTTCAGGAAAAATAAAGTCAGCGTAGAAGTGGAATTCAGCTGGGGGGCAACCGAGGTAAAGGTCAATTCCGGCCTGGTGGACGCGATTGTAGAATTGACTGAAACCGGAAGGAGCTTAAGGGCCAATAAATTAAAAGAGATAGCCACTATCTGCGAGTCCACCACCCAATTTATCGCCAATAAGGATTCCTATAAAGATAAATGGAAGAAAACTAAAATGGAGCAGATTGTGCTTCTTCTACGGGGCGCTATTGCCGCAGAGGAAAAAGTGGGCCTGAAGATGAACGTAAGGAAGAAGGACCTGAAAAGAGTAACCGGGCTCCTGCCGGCCTTAAAGAGGCCCACGGTCTCCGGACTCTCCGAAGAGGGGTGGCTGGCAGTAGAAACAGTGATTGACGAGAAAGTCGTGCGTACATTGATCCCTGCATTAAAGCAGGCCGGCGCGCAGGGAATTATTGAGTACCCATTAAATAAAGTTATATATTAGTGTCAAGGTGTCATAGTGTCAATGTGTCAAAAAAACTTTGATACTTTGACACCTGATACTTTGATACATCAGTTTATAAAAGCGAGGGAAATATGCCTTGCGGCAGGAAAAGAAAGAAAAGAAAAATCAGGACCCACAAGAGGAAGAAGGCGCGTCGTCGTCTTCGCCACCTGAAGAAGAGAGCCTGGGGTTAGAAATCCGCTTTATTATGACTTCTCGAATAAAGAGGGGCATTTGGGGAATCTTTTTGCCTTTCCTGATTTGTTTATCCATAAATAATGAAGCTCATGCTTCAGATAAGAAGGCCTCCACCACCCTAAGCCACTATATTATGGCAGCGATGTATGAGCAGCAAGGCGATATAGGTATGGCTATCCGGGAATATAAAAAAGCCCTGAAGACAGATAATGAGAATGCGGTTATCCATTTAAACTTAGCCGCAACTTACATAAAGGATAATAGAATCCCGGATGCTATAAAGGAATTAGAATTGACTACGCGCCTTGACCCCGAAGCAGCAGAACCGCACGCGATATTAGCCCTCCTTTATTCTTCGCAGAATAAGCCTGAACCCGCGGCCGCAGAATACGAGATCGCCCTGAAAAATGCCTCTAAGCGAGAGCCGGATAACATTGATATTTATAAAGGCCTTGGCTTGGTTTACCTGCAGCAGAAAAAAATCCAGGACGCAGAATATATATATAAATTAATCCTGAATTTATCGCCGGATGACCCCGAAGCGCATTTTTATTTAGCCAGTATTTATGATGAGTCGCGTAAGAGGGGCCTTGCCATAGCTGAATTAAAGAAGAGCCTGAAGTCTAAACCCGATTACCCCGAGGCGCTGAATTATCTGGGTTACCTTTATGTGCAGGAAAACCAGAATTTAGATTCGGCGGAAATAATGATAAAAAAGGCATTAGAGATGCAGCCGGATAACGGCGCTTACGTGGACAGCCTGGGCTGGCTTTATTTTAAACAGGGAAAAATTCAGGAGGCGATAGGGCAATTAAATAAGGCAGCTTCCCTGATGGATGACCCTATCATCTACGACCACTTAGGGGATGTTTATTTTAAGGTAAACGACGCTGCTAATGCGAAATTAAATTGGGAGAAATCCTTAAAATTAGACCCGAAGCAGGAGAGGGTGAAAGTAAAGATAGAAAAAGCCAGGGACGGTTCTCAAGCCAGCACAGAACTGTCCCCTAAAGAGTCAAAGAGGGACACTTCTAACCGTAATTAAGAACCGTCCCTGATTAGGATGATAACTGATACGCAAATTAAAGAACTCGAAAAGAAGGCAAAACAGATCAGGCGCCTGATTATAGAGATGCTGGCAAAGGCCGGCTCAGGGCATCCCGGCGGAAGCCTCTCATCCGCAGATTTAATTACGGGTTTATATTTTTCCGTCTTGCGGCATGACCCTAAAAAGCCCGGCTGGCCCGAACGCGACAGGTTTCATATGTCAAAAGGCCATTGTTGCCCTCTTTGGTATGCGGTATTAGCAGAGTCAGGGTATTTCCCTATCGAGAGGCTGTGGACCCTTAGGCGGTTAGGCTCTATGTTGCAGGGCCATCCTGACAGGCACACTACCGGTATAGATGTCGCTTCCGGTTCTTTAGGCCAGGGTTTATCCGTTGCCTTAGGCATGAGCCTGGCAGCCAGGATAGACAAGAAAGATTATCGCGTTTATTGCCTGATGGGTGACGGTGAAATACAGGAAGGCAATATTTGGGAAGCGGCAATGGCAGCAGCGCATTATCGGTGTGGCAATTTATGCGCGTTATTGGATTATAATGGTTTTCAAATCGACGGCAGGACAAAGGATATTATGAATTTAGAGCCGTTAGCGGCCAAGTGGCAGGCATTCGGCTGGCATACGATAGAAATCGACGGCCATAATATGAAAGAAATACTCTGTGCTTACACAGAGGCAAAGACAATAAAGGATAAGCCGACGATAATCATCGGCCACACCATAAAAGGCAAGGGCGTGTCTTTTATGGAGAATGTGCTGGATTTTCACGGCCGCGCGCCTACGAAAGAAGAAGCAGAGCGCGCCCTGAAAGAATTAGAATAGAGTTTGTAGAGTTATTGAGTCTATAGAGTTATTGAGTTATGAGAATTAAAAGATTCGAGGATATAAAAGCATGGGAAGAGGCAAGAATTTTGACAAGGATGGTATACCAGACTGTTAAAGGTAACAAATCCTGTTGGAATGATTATAAATTTAGAGAACAGATAACTAAAGCAGCAGTATCTATAATGTCTAACATCGCTGAGGGGTTCTCTCGGCGTACAAATAAAGAATTTGTGCAATTTTTATTTATAGCTAAAGGTTCTTGTGCTGAAGTTCAAAGTCAATTATACGTTGCTTTAGACCAAGGTTATTTTTCTAAAGATAAGTTTAACGAACTTTATGTAAAAGCAGAGGAAGTAGCAAAGATTTTATCAGGATTTATAACTTATTTACTTGGGTAACTCAACAGACTCAATAACTCAAGTAACTCAATAACTAATATGGCTGAACAGTTATACCAACGCGATATTTATGGGCAGACTTTAGTAGAGTTAGGCAGGGTGAATAAAGACATCGTAGTTTTTGACGCGGATTTATCCGGCTCAACCCGCACCGGCCTCTTTGCTAAAGAATTCCCCGAGAGATTTTTTAACTTTGGCGTGGCAGAACAGAATATGATGGCGACAGCTGCGGGCCTGGCCAGCTGCGGCAAAATAGTATTCGCCTCTACCTTTGCCATGTTTGCTACCGGCAGGGCGTGGGACCAGGTGAGGAATTCTATCTCTTATAATAATTTCAATATTAAAATAGTAGCCAGCCACGCAGGGATTACCGTCGGACCGGATGGCTCAAGCCACCAGGCCTTAGAGGATGTGGCGTTGATGCGCGCCATACCGAATATGAATATTATCATTCCCTGTGACGGGCCACAGACACGCGAGGCTATCCTGGCGTGCGCAGGCGCCAACGGCCCCTTTTATGTGCGCTTAGGCAGGCCCAAGGTAGCTACCATTGAAAATAAACCGGAATTTAAAATCGGCAAGGCCCAGGCCTTGACCGAAGGAAGAGATGTTACTATTGCTGCCTGTGGGATTATGACCGGCCAGGCCCTTATTGCCGCAAAGAACCTGCTTACCAAGGGCATAAAGGCGCGCGTGATTAATGTGCATACCATCAGGCCTTTGGATAACGCTACGATATTAAAGGCAGCAGAGGAGACCCGTGGAATCGTCGTTTGCGAAGAGCATACGGTCATAGGCGGTTTAAGTTCCAGCATTGATGAGGTAGTGGCTGAGAATCATCCCACAAAAGTTATGCGCATAGGCATAAAAAATAGATTTGGCCAGTCAGGTGAACCTGATGAGTTGCTGAAGGAATATAACCTCACCAGCCTTGATATAGAAAAGGCTGCTTTAGCCTGCACTACCTCTAAGTGTTAAAAAAGCTTTCCCTGAAATCCTACGCCAAGTTAAACCTTTATTTAGAAGTCCTTAAGCCCCGCTCCGACGGCTACCATGATATAAAAACAGTCTTTGAAAAGATAGGCCTGTGTGATAAAATAGTCCTTAAAGCCCGCCCGGATAAAAAAATCAAGCTTACCTGTAACTTACCCGCTGTGCCAAAAGGCCAAACTAACCTCGCTTATCGCGGCGCGCAATTATTACGCAAAGCCTTGCATATTGATCAAGGCGTAGATATCAGAATCATAAAACATATACCTGTGGCCGCAGGTTTAGGCGGCGGCTCAAGCAATGCTGCGAGTGTGCTTTTGGGTTTGAATAAACTCTGGGGCCTCGCGCTTAGTAAAAATAAACTCGCCCGATTGGCCGCGAATATAGGCAGCGATGTGCCGTTTTTTATTTATGATTACCCCTTTGCCGAAGGATGCGGCCGCGGCGACAAGATAAGGCCGTTAAAGGCAATCAGCGGTTTACGGCTCTGGCATATTCTAATTGTGCCGAAATTCGGAGTTTCTACCCCTCTGATATATAAAAAATGGGATAAAACCTTAGAAAAAAATAAAAAAGCAGGGTTGACAAGGCCAGGGCAGGATGTTAAAATATTAACCTTAGCCTTAAAAGCAAGAAACTCTGCTTTATTAAGAGAATCCTTATTCAATAGTTTAGAGCAGGTTACTGTTAGGTTGTATCCTCAAATAGGCCGGATTAGGGAGCAACTTTTACGCAAGGGCGTGAAATCAATCTTGATGTCCGGCAGCGGGCCGGCAGTGTTTGGTATTTGTTCTTCAAAAAAGGAGGCCCTGTTTTTATACAGGCAACTGAAGAAGGATGGCATGGTAAAAGTTTTTGCTACGCGGACAGCAAGGAGGTAAACGCATGGAGATAACCGAGGTAAGGGTATTCTTAAAGGATTCGCCGGACAAAAAATTGAGGGCATATGTCACCGTAACCTTTGACAATGCCTTTGTGGTGAGGAATATAAAAGTAATAGAGGGCACCAGCGGCCTGTTTATCGCTATGCCTTCCCGTAAGATAAAACAGCCCTGCCCGAAGTGCGGTTTTAAGAATGAGATGCGTTCCAAATACTGCAACCAGTGCGCAGCGCAGCTGCCTTTGGCGCCGCGGCCGGTAGCTCCCGATGCTGCCTCCTCGGCCAATGCCCAGCTGGAGCATAAAGATATTGCCCATCCTATAACACAGTCCTTCAGGGAATATCTGCAGAAAAGAATTTTGGAAGCATACGAGCAGGAAAAGGCAAAGGCCCCCAGTAGTTCAGGACAGGCGACGGCGGCCTTAGATTAATTACGAAATCCCGCCCGGATAAATTTATAGTTAAAAGCGGGAAGGTCTCATTAAGATCTGCCCGGTAGTGTAATGGTAGCACTTCAGAATTTGGGTCTGACTGTCAAGGTTCGAATCCTTGCCGGGCAACTGATTATCGTTTTAAATCATGATTCTTTACGAAGAGATACTGCGGGAATTCCATAGGCAAAAGGTAAAGTATGTGCTTGTGGGCGGCATAGCTGTTAATCTCCTCGGTTCCTTAAGAAGCACGGCTGATTTGGATATCCTCGTTGAGATGAGCGACGATAATCTCAGGAAAGTCGTAAGTATCTTGAAAAGAAAAGGGTATCATGTAAAACAGCCTGTTGACCCGATGGGGATAGCAAATGAAAAGTTAAGGCACGAATGGATTCATAATAAACATATGAAGGCATTTAATTTCTACAAGGAAGACGATCTGAAAGAAGTGGATATTATTATAGAATCCCCCGTGTCCTATGAAGAAGCAAAAAAGGGTGCTTTAAAAATTAAGATAGAAGATACGATATTGCCTGTAATTTCCATAGACAACCTTATTAAGATGAAGAAGAATACCGGGCGCAGCGTAGATAAATTTGATGTTGAAGAGCTAAAGAAGATAAAAAAAATAAAAAGGATTAAATGATTTTTAATTGGGAAAGCCGCGAGGAAAGATTAGCTAAATTTATGGGCATTTCGCCCAAGAAAAAACTGGAATGGCTGCGCCAGATGCACGATTTTATGCGCAAGGCATTAACCGAGAAACAGAAGTGCGTTTATTACAAATTAAGGGAAATCAGATAAGATGAAGAGTAATATCGCAGTCATAATTTTAGCCGCGGGTAAGAGCACGCGGATGAAATCGGATATGCCAAAGGTCCTGCATCCGCTCTGCGGTAGGCCGGTGTTAAGCTATGTCCTGGATATGGTTTCTAGCCTGAAAGTAAAAAAGACTATCGTTGTCTTAGGATATAAATACCAGGCAGTAAAACCCTTGCTTAAACCCGGCATCAAAATAGCAATACAAAAGAAGCTACTGGGCACAGCGGATGCCGTTAAGGCCGCCCTGCCTTTATTAAAAAGTTTTAAAGGCACGGTTTTGGTCCTTTATGGCGATAACCCTCTTTTAAAGAAAGAGACCATAAGGAAATTATTAGAGCAGCACATAAAAAATAATTCCGATGCTACTCTCTTAAGCGCTAAAATGGATAAACCAGCAGGTTACGGCAGGGTCTTGAGGGATAAATATTCCAGCATCTGTGCTATCATAGAAGAAAAAGACGCGGATGAATTCCAAAAAGATATACAGGAGATTAATACCGGCATTATCTGTTTTAATAAAGACAAATTAGCTGCTGCCTTAAAGTCCGTCAAGGCCAATAACCGTAAAAAAGAATATTATTTAACGGACATCGTGAATATCTTTTACAAAAAAGGTTATCTCGTAGATAATTTAAGAACCGCAGATATTGATGAGGCCCTGGGTATCAACTCGCGGCAGGAGTTGGCTTGCGCGCATAAAATTATGCAGCGCAGGATTAATGAAGGATTAATGCGCCGGGGCGTAACCCTGAT
This sequence comes from Candidatus Omnitrophota bacterium, assembly GCA_028717245.1. Taxonomy (NCBI): domain Bacteria; kingdom Pseudomonadati; phylum Candidatus Omnitrophota; species Candidatus Omnitrophota bacterium. The sequence continues at coordinate 26,807 of JAQUOD010000011.1, read as the reverse complement.
TGACCCTGATTCTGCTTTTATAAGCTATGGCACTCAAATCGGAGAGGATACTACGATTTATCCCTTTACAGTCATCGAAAAAGATGTTAAAATCGGAAAACATTGTTGCGTCGGCCCGTTTGCCCACTTGAGAGAGGGCACGCACCTGCAAGACGATATAGTAGTAGGGAATTTCGTTGAGATTACGCGTTCAAAACTCTCCCGAAAAACTCTGGTAAAACATTTCAGTTATTTAGGCGATAGCCGTATAGGATGCTCGGTCAATATCGGGGCGGGGACGGTTACGGCGAATTTTGACGGCGAGAAAAAGAATATTACGGTAATAGAAGATAAAGCCCTTATCGGTTCGGATACGATATTAGTCGCTCCGGTTAAAATCGGTAAATCCGCAAAGACAGGCGCCGGGGCAGTAGTAACGAAAAATAAGAATGTTGCTGCCGGAGTAACGGTTGTCGGCATTCCGGCGAGGCCTATAAAAGCCGTAACTCGTAAGCTAGTAACTCGTAACTCGTAATTTAAAAATTACTATTTATAAATTATAAATAAGGAGCGAAAGATATGGACAAGATAGCGGTATTTACCGGCAACGCGCATCCGCAATTAGCCAAAGATATCTGTAAATATCTTAAGGTAAGCCTATCGGATGCCCTTGTGGGAAAATTCAGCGAGGGAGAGATACGGGTAAAAATTAACGAAAACGTGCGCGGTAAAGACGTATTTATCATCCAACCTACCTGTCCTCCGACAAATGATAACCTTATGGAGCTTTTAATTATGATCGATGCCTTAAAGAGGTCGTCCAGCCAGCGTATTACGGCGGTAATCCCTTATTTTGGCTATGCCCGGCAGGACAGGAAAGACCAGCCCCGCGTGCCCATAACCGCCAAATTAGTGGCTAACCTTTTGACTACCGCAGGGGCGGACAGGATCCTGACCATAGACCTGCACGCAGGCCAGATACAGGGTTTCTTTGATATACCGGTGGACCATCTTCTGGCCGTCGGAGTTTTTATAGAATATATTTCAAAACTCAAGCTTAAAAATATAGTGGTGGTCTCTCCTGATGTGGGCGGCATAAAAATGGCCAGGGCCTATGCCAAGAGGATGTCCGCGGGCCTGGCGATAATAGATAAGAGGCGCGGTTCGCCCAATAAAACAGAAGTAATGCATATCTTAGGCGAGGTAAAAGGCAAAAACGCCCTTATTGTAGACGATTTGATTGCCACGGGAAGCTCCTTGGTTGAGGCAGTAGAGGCATTAAATAAGGCCGGCACCGAAAGCGTGCGCGCTGCGATTACGCACGGCGTCCTCTCAGGGCCTGCCATACAGCGCATAGAAAAGTGCAAAGATTTAAAAGAACTGTTAATTACCGATAGTATTCCTTTGGATGGCCACAAAACACACCCGCGGGTTAGAGTCCTTTCCGTGGCAGGCCTTTTAGGGGAAGCGATAAAGAGGATCCACTGTGAGGAATCAGTGAGTTGTTTGTTTGATTAAGGGAGAGAGAAACTACCATGGAAGAAATATCACTGGAGATTCAGCCAAGAGAAGAGTTAGGCAAGAGTAAGGTTAAGGATTTAAGGGGCGAGGGTTTTGTGCCCGCGGTTATTTATGCCCAAGGCAAGAAATCGCTGCCTATAAAGGTATCCCATAAACAATTACTGCAGCTTATCCACCAGCATCGTTTGGAAAGCGCGGTAATCAGCCTTAAACCCAAAGATGACAAAAAGGCAAAAGGCAGGTCCTGCCTGATTAAAGAGATACAGTATGACCCGGTCAAGGGCGATGTCATGCACGTGGATTTTAATGAAATCTCCCTGACTAAGATTATAAAGGTGAACGTACCGGTGGTAGCCAAGGGCGAACCTGCCGGCGTAAAGCAGGAAGGCGGCTCTTTAGAGCATATACTCTGGGAGATAGAAGTAGAATGTCTGCCGACGGAAATACCGAAGGATATCGAAGTGGATGTGAGCCAGCTAAAGATCGGCGACAGCATCCATATAAAGGACATAACCTTTCCCGCGCAAGTCAAAGTTTTAAATGCGCCGGAGGCGATTGTCTTTGCGGTGAGCGCGCCTATTAAGGAAGAAGAAATAGTAGCCCCTGTGGCAGAAGGCGAGGAAAAACAGGAGCCGGAGGTAATTAAGGAGAAGAAGGAAGTAGCCGTTGAGGACGAAGAAGAGAAGCCGGAAAAAGAGAAGAAATAATCTAAGGATTGTGTAATGTGAATAGTGTAATGTGTAATGCGCGTGTAATGCAAAAGATAGGTGTAAGGAAAAGGGTCTTTTTCATTACACATTAAACCATTACACCAACATTACACCTTACACATTTAACGTTACACAGGATTATGAAACTTATAGTTGGGCTAGGAAATCCGGGAAGGATTTATATAGATTCAAGGCACAACATCGGTTTTTCCGTCATAAAAACCCTGAGTAGAATTTATAAAATTCCTCTTAAAAAAGACAGTAATACTTTTTCTTTAAGCGGTAAAGGTATAATAGAAAACAAAAATATTATCCTAGCACAGCCTTTGACCTTTATGAACCTATCGGGTATCGCGGTAGCTGCCTTGCTTAAAAAATATAAAATAGAATTAGGGGATTTGCTGGTAGTCTGCGATGATTTGGATTTGGAATTCGGCATGCTGAGGATAAGGCCGCTTGGTTCTTCCGGCGGGCATAAGGGCTTAAGTTCTATAATAGGTTATTTGGGGAACCAGGGATTTGCGAGGCTGCGCATCGGAATAGGCAGGCAAGGAAAAGCTAGGCAAGATGCCGCAGAATATGTTTTGTCGCCTTTTACCAAAAGAGAAAAAAAAGAAATTGAGGGGATAGTAGAAAAGGCCTGTGACTGCTGCGGATTCTGGGCATCTTGCGGGATAACGGAGAGCATGAATGTTTTTAACCGACGGAGCAATTAGATGAAAAAATATGAAATAATGTTTATTATTAAGCCGGATTTGTCTGAAGAGGAAAAGAAAACCCTGTTTGACCAGATTGGCGATGTGGTGGCCAAAAATAACGGTAAAGTTTCAAGCGCTGCTATCTGGTCCGAAAAAAGAAAACTCTATTTTACGATTAAAAAACACCGTGAGGGCGTCTATTATCTGGTGAATTTTACCGTAGCACCAGGCGCTATAGTAAATATAAACCATGCCTATGCGTTAAACGAGAACATCTTAAGGGTTCTGGTTACGGCATTAGAGTAATCAAAGGAGAAAACGATGGCTAATTTTAATAAGGTAATACTTATCGGGAACCTGACCAAGGACCCGGAACTGCGCTATACGCCGCAGGGGGCAGCAGTGGCTAATTTAAGGCTTGCCGTCAACACCAGGTTCCGCGATAAAAACCAGGAATTAAGAGAAGAGGCTTGTTTTGTCACAGCAGTAGTCTGGAATAAACAGGCAGAGACCTGTAACCAATATTTACATAAAGGAAGCCCTATTATGGTTGAAGGCAGGCTCCAGTCGCGTTCGTGGGAGGATAACTCTGGCCAGAAGCGCTCTGTCCTGGAAGTAAAGGCTGACCGCGTTCAATTCCTGGGAGGCGCACCTAATAAGGGGCCGGCGGCTGGACCAGCAGCCGAAGAGCAGGCGCATGAGCCGTCTACAGAGACAACCTGGTTAGAAGAAAGCGAGGATAAATCCAATGCCAATCAGGACTAAAACGAAGAGGATTATCAAAAAGCGTGATGTCCTTTCAGGGTCAAGAAAAAAATTCTGCCGGTTATGCTTAGATAAAACCAAGGCCGTAGATTATAAAGACGTAAAGAGGCTGGAGGCGTTTATCAGGGAGAGAGGAAAAATCCTTTCTACGCGCATTTCCGGTAATTGCGCCAAGCACCAGAGGATGGTGGCGGAAGCGATAAAAAAGGCAAGATACCTCTCGCTTATTCCTTACACGCGCATATAACAATCAACAATCAGGGACGGTTCTCAAGCCAGCACAGAACTGTCCCCTTGGGGGACACTTTTAACCGTAATTGAGAACCGTCCCTAAGTTAGGATAAAATGGAAGTTATTTTAAATCAGGATATAGACAGGATTGGCAAGGCAGGCAGCGTCGTTAAGGTAAAAGACGGGTTCGCCCGTAATTTCCTTTTGCCTAACGGCTTGGCTGTGCCGGCAACCTCTGCCAGCCTGAAAAAATTAGAGCAGGAGAAGCAGACAAAAGCGCTGCACCTGGAAAAAATAAAGAAGGAAGCCGAAGAGTTCAAGGCGCAATTAGATAAGTTGTCTTTGACTATTCCCGTCCTGACCCACGAAGGAGAAAAGCTCTATGCCGGCATAACCGCCCTGGATTTAGCAAACGCCCTGAAAGACGAAGGCCTTATTATCAATAAAGATTTCTTTCTTCTCGATGAACCCATAAAATCTCTCGGCATATACGAAGTGCCTGTCAAGCTGCACCCGCAAGTATTAGCAAAGATAAAAGTCTGGATCGTTAAAAAATAAAATGGCAGAAATAGCCCTGGAAAAGATCCCGCCGCAGAATCTTGAAGCTGAAATGGCGGTGTTGGGTTCTACCCTGATAGACGAAGAAGCCATCTCCGTAGCCATAGAATTATTGGAGAGTGATTCTTTTTATAAGGATACCCATAGAAAAATATTCCAGGCAATATCCGACCTCTACAACGCCAATAAGGCAGTTGACCTGATTACCCTCACCGACGAATTAAGAAGAAGCGCTATCCTCGAAGAAATAGGCGGAGTAAGCTACCTGACGCTCTTGGTCAATTCCGTCCCTACCGCTGCCAATATCAGCCACTACGTCAGTATCGTAAAGGAAAAAAATATATTAAGGACCCTGATAAATAACGCCACAAAGATAGTTTCCATGTGTTATGAAAGCGATGGCAACGTAGATGAGGTTTTAGACAGCGCGGAAAAATGTATCTTTGAGGTGGCCAGCAAAAAACCACAGGGTAATTTTTTGCATCTTAAGGAGATTATCAAGGATAGCATTGAAACCATAGACCAGCTTTACCAGAAGAAGGCGCATATTACCGGCGTCCCGACGGGATACATAGATTTTGACAGCAAGACTTCGGGCCTGCAGCCTTCGGATCTGATTGTTGTTGCCGGAAGGCCTTCTATGGGCAAGAGCGCACTCGCCTTAGGGATAGCCGAATACGCCGGGGTGATAGAAAAAATCCCGATAGCTTTTTTTAGTTTAGAGATGTCCAAGGAACAGCTGGTGCAGAGGATGCTTTGCGCCCACGCCAAGGTCGACGCGCATAAAGTCAGGACAGGCTATCTTTCTTCCGCGGATTGGCCGCGTTTGACTGCCGCAGCAGGCAAGCTCTCCGAAGCCCCGATTTTTATAGACGATACACCCGCGATCTCCGTAATGGAACTGCGCGCCAAGGCCCGGCGCCTGAAGGCCCATCAGGACATCCAGCTGATTGTTCTAGATTACATGCAGTTGATGCGCGGTTCGGCTAAAATAGAGAACAGGCAGCAGGAGATCTCCGATATCTCGCGTTCCCTAAAGGCGCTGGCAAGGGAATTAAATGTCCCCATCGTGGCCATCAGCCAGCTTTCGCGCGCCGTTGAATCGCGCACAGACCATCGGCCGCAGCTTTCCGACTTAAGGGAATCCGGCGCCATAGAGCAGGATGCGGATGTGGTAGTCCTCATATTGAGAGAGGAATATTATAATCCTACCCCGGATAATGAAGGCATAGCAGAGGTAATCATCGCCAAGCAGCGCAACGGCCCCGTAGGTTCCGTAAAATTGACCTTTATCAAGGAATATACGCGATTCGAAAATATCGCCCGCACGGAAGAATAATAATAAATCTATTGATTTATAGGGATAAATTTAATATAATATTAGTAATGCGCAAAAGAGTAATTATACTTCTTGGGGTTATTTTTATATTGAGTGGGAGTATTTTCTCGTTTGCTCAGGATGAAACATCTTCAGGACAGGAAACCGCAGTTTCTTCGCAAGGCACCCCCGTCAAATTAGTCACCGCCATAGAGATTAAAGGCAATCAAAATATAAGCACGAATACCATCGTCTCCAAGATGAAGACCAGAGTCGGCAGCTCTTATCAGGAAAACATCGTCAGCGATGATTTAAAGCGCCTTTACCTTTTAGGTTTTTTCAGCGATATAAATATTGATACCCAGCCTTATAAGGATGGAGTGAAGGTGGTCATTACCGTTAAGGAGAGGCCGATAATTGAAAAGATTACCTTTTCGGGCATATTGCGCCTGACCATGAAGGAAGATAAAATTAAGGAATCCCTGAAATCAAAGGAAGGCCAATACCTGGACTACCCTAACCTCAGCGAGGACATCAAGGCAATCAAGAAATTATACGAGAAGATAGGTTACAGCCAGGCCGGAGTTAACTATAAGGTAGATATGATTAAGGAAACAGGCAGGGTGAGGATAGAGTTTAGCGTGGATGAGGGCAAGAGGACAAGGGTGAAGAAAATTTTTGTGGAGGGCAACAAGAATTTTTCCGATAAGCGCATTATAAAATTGATGAAGACTAAGCAGGCCTGGTTTTTTAATGCCGGAGTCTTAAAGGATGAGGTATTGCAGGAAGATATCGAGCGTATTAAGTCGTTCTACCACAGGGAAGGTTATACTGACGTGGCAGTGGATTATAAAGTCGAGCCGGAAGCCAAGAAGAAATATTTTTTGGACATTACCATCAATGTCCAGGAAGGCAAGAAATACCTCGTCGGTAATGTAACCATAGAGGGCAATAATAAGCTCTCCAGGGACAAGATCCTGTTAAGGCTTAAGGAGTGTGTGCCGGGTAAGGTCTTCAGCACCGAGGCATTAAGGCAGGATATTATGAATATCCAGGCCTTATATTTTGACCAAGGGTATATATTTGCGCAGGTACAGGAGGCCACCTCCTTAAATTCCTACACCGGGCGCATAGATATAACTTATAATATCACTGAAAATGAAGCCGCCTATGTGGATAAGATAAAGATAAGGGGTAACGTCAAGACCAAAGACATCGTTATCCGCCGGGAACTGCGCATAAAGCCCGGCGATAAATTTGACGGAGAAAAACTGAAACGCAGCAAAGAGAGGCTGCAAAACCTGGGTTTCTTTGAAGACGTAAATTACGATACCGAAGACACCAATACCCCCGATAAAAAAGATTTAGTAGTGGAGGTAAAAGAAACAAAAACCGGCGCCTTTAGTTTCGGCGGCGGCTACTCCAGCGTCGATAAACTCGTGGGTTTCATTGAGGTTGAGCAGAAGAATTTTGACTGGAAGAACTTCCCTTATTTTACCGGCGCAGGCCAGGACCTGAAACTGCGCGCGTCATTGGGGACAGTCACCGAAGAATTTGACCTGAGCTTTACCGAGCCATGGCTCTTTGATTATCCGGTGTCTTTTGGATTCGACGGCTATAAGCGTGTCCATAAGAGGGAGTCCGATATAGGTTATGGTTATGATGAGAATATAGTCGGCGGCGACATGCGTTTGGGTAAAGAGATCACCGAATACATCAGGGGAAATTTCATGTACCGCTACGATATCATTAAAATTACAAATATAACAGACAATGCCAGCAATGATTTAAGGCAGGAGTATGGCGAAAACCATGTCAGCAGCGCAAGTTTGGGCCTTACCTATGACAGCACGGATAATATGTTTGACCCTACTAAAGGCGATGTGTTAACCCTTTCCGGTGAGTGGGCAGGCGGGCCTTTTGCCGGAGATAAGGATTTTTTAAAATTCTTCAGCCGGGCCTCGCATTATGTCCCTTTGATCCGCGGCTCTGTCCTGGAATTCAGGGGTAGGTTAGGAATGGCAAAGTCTTACGGCGATTCTACCAGTGTGCCCATATATGAGAGGTTCTTCGCCGGAGGCGCCTATACTATCAGGGGTTATGATGAAAGGCGGGTCGGGCCTCTGGATAGTGTCTCTAAAGACCCCTTAGGCGGTGAGTCCATGCTGGTGGGCAATATTGAATATACCTTTCCGGTGGCCAGCTTTATCAAATTAGCCGCTTTCTATGACGTAGGAAATGTCTGGTCGCAGATGAGCAGGATCGCCGACGGCGGATTTAAGTCAGGGTTCGGTTTAGGAGTGAGGATTAAGACGCCTATCGGCCCGGTAATGGTGGACTATGGCATTCCGTTAAACAAGGAGCCCGGAGAGGATAAAAAGAAAAACGGACAGTTTCATTTCAACATGAGCCAGGGTTTTTAAGGTTATAAGGTAAATTAAAATTTATTTTATAACAGGTCCTTAAAAAAGACCTGTTTCTTTACGAAAGGAGGAGTAGAAATGAGGAAGTTTATGTTTGCTTCTTTGGGGTTGTTATTGTGCGTGGCGTTTATCGGGACAACCTGCGTATTAGCTGCCGAAAAGATCGCCTGCGTTGATTTGGGCCGTATTTTCAGCGAATATTCCAAGACAAAGGATTTTGACAAAACATTAGGCGACAAACAGGCCGGTTACGATACCGAAAGAAATAAAAAAGTAAATGATATCAAGCAGTTTCAGGACAAATTTAATTTACTGAGCGATAAAGAAAAAGAGGCCAAAAAAGCAGAGCTGGAAACCAAAATTAAGTCGCTTCAGGAATTTGACCGCGAGAGCCAGACTGACCTGCGTAAGCAATTCAACGATAAAAAAACCGAGTTAATAAAGGATATTGACGATACGATTAACCGGTATGCGGCGAAAGAAGGATATACCCTGGTTTTGAGCGAAGCGGGCTTAGCTTATAACGCCAAGAACCTGGATATCACAGATAAGATACTCGAGGCCCTGAATAAGGGATATAAAAAATAAATTAATGCCCAAGACCTTAAAAGAGATAGCTAAATTTCTTGAAGGCGAGTTAGTAGGCGAGTCCGATATTATAATTACCGGTATTTCGGGGATAAAAGAGGCTAATGAGGGGGATATTACCTTTTTGGCCAATCCCAAATACCTCCCGCTCTTAGAAAAGACGCGCGCCTCTGCCGTCATTACTTCAAGGGATATAAGGGATGCGCCCAAACCGATTATCCGCACGGAAAATCCGTCGCTGGCATTTGCCAAGATGGTTTCTTTTATGGCGCCTTGCGAGATAAAGCACCATCAGGGCATACACCCTGCGGCAATATTAGGCGAGGACGTATCTTTAGGTAAAGGCGTAGCTATCGGGCCCTACGCGGTCATAGAAGATAACGTATCCATAGGGGATGATACCGTTATTTATTCCGGTTGTTTTGTGGGCCACCATAGTAAAATAGGGGAGGATGCTTTAATTTATCCGAATGTTTCTGTGCGTGAACGCGTCACCATAGGTAACCGGGTAATTATCCATAGCGGCACGGTGATAGGTTCTGACGGTTTTGGTTTTGCGACGGTAGAGGGATTGCACCATAAAATCCCGCAGATAGGGACAGTGGAAATAGGCGACGACGTGGAGATTGGCGCCAATGTTACCATTGACCGGGCGCGTTTTGATAAAACCGTCATCGGCAGCGGTACCAAGATAGATAATCTTGTCCAGATTGCCCATAACGTAATAATCGGGAAAAACTGTATTATCGTAGCGCAGGTGGGGATCTCTGGCAGCACCACCGTCGGCAATAATGTGGTTTTGGCCGGCCAGGTAGGGCTAGTCGGCCACATCAATATAGGCGATAATTCCATAGTGATGGCCCAGTCGGGGGTGAGCAAATCTATCCCGCCTAATACTATATCCTGGGGTTATCCGGCAAAGCCCGCGAATATCGCCAAGCGCGTAAATGCCTGCGTGCAGAATCTCCCGCGCCTTTATGAGACGATAGCGGAGCTAAAAAAGAAAATTGAAGAGTTGGAAAAAGAAGCAAAAGATAGGCAGGCAAAGAGTGGATAGGCAAAAGACAATCGAAAGGGAAGTGAGTTTAAAAGGCATAGGTTTACATACCGCCAATAAAGTTAACATCATATTTAAACCGGCGGATGTAGATACAGGTATTAATTTCATCCGTACGGACCTTCCCGGCAGGCCGGTCATTAAGGCCTCGGTTGGTTCTGTTATTTCGCAGTCTCGTTCGCCAAGGCGCACCTCTATCGGATGCGACGGCGCAGAGATACATACCGTCGAGCATCTTATGGCGGCGTTATCGGGCTTAGGCATAGATAATCTTTATATTGAGATTGATAATGACGAAGTTCCGGGCCTAGACGGCAGCAGCCTTAATTTCCTGGAGATTTTGAGTGAGGCAGGCCTTAAAGAACAGGAAAGGCCGCGCCAGGCCTATTCTATCAAAGAGCCGATTTTTGTAGAAGAGCCGGGCGGCGCAGCTATTGTGGCAGTGCCGGCGCAGGAATTCAGGATTTCTTATACCTTAAATTACAATCACCCTTTGCTTAAGGCGCAGTTTCTGGATATAATTATAAATGGCAACGTATTTAAAAACGAATTATCTTTAGCGCGCACATTTTGTCTAGAAAACGAGGTAACGGAATTGCAGCAACAGGGTTTAGGCCGCGGGGCGAACTTTGAGAATACCCTCGTTGTGGGCGAGGCAGGGGTAATAAAAAATAAATTACGCTATCCGGACGAGTTCATCCGGCATAAGATATTGGACTTATTAGGCGACTTATATATTTTAGGGGCACCGCTACAAGGGCATATCATCGCCTTAAGGAGCGGCCATTCCCTGAATTTAAAACTGGTTAAAAAAATAGACCAGCAGAGGCAAAGGTATACGCTAGGCGGCATAGAAGCAGGCCGTCATCCCGCCGCAGCAGCAGGGCAACAGGAATTGGACCGGGAAGCCGTTATGAAGATACTGCCCCACCGCGACCCTTTCCTTTTTGTAGATAAAATTATTTCTTTAGAAGAAGGAAAGCATGCCGTAGGGGTCAAGAACGTCAGTATGGATGAATATTTCTTCAAGGGGCATTTCCCGGGTAAGCCGGTTATGCCGGGTGTTTTGATTCTTGAAACGATGGCCCAGGTAGGCGGGGTGATGATGCTCTCGCCGCAAGAAAACCGGGGAAAGATCGCCTATTTTATGTCTATAGACAACGCGAAATTCAGGAAGCCGGTCGTGCCCGGAGACCAGCTTATTCTGGAAGTTGAAGCCGTTAAAGTAAAAACCAGGACAGGGCAGATACACGGCAGGGCTTTGGTAGATGGAAAGGTAGTGGCAGAGGCAGATTTGATGTTTGCCCTTGCTGAAGGTTCGTAAGATGCAGATACATTCTACGGCAATAGTTTCTAAGAAGGCAAAACTGGCCGATGATATACAAGTCGGCCCTTATACTATTATCGGGGATAATGCCACCATAGGCCTCGGTACCAAGGTTGGCGCTTATTGCTTGATTGAAGGCAATACTTCTATCGGCGGGTCCTGCGAGATTTTTACCGGAGCAGTTATCGGCAGCCGGCCGCAGGACTTAAAATATAAAGGCGAGAAGAGTTTCCTTAAGATAGGCAATAATAATATTATCCGTGAATATTGCACCTTCAACCCGGGAACGGGAGAAGGCAGCAAGACTATTGTGGGCGATAATAATCTCTTTATGGCTTACTCGCACATTGCCCACGATTGCCGGGTAGGTAATGATTGTGTTGTCGCCAACAACGGCACCCTTGCCGGGCACGTAACTATTGAGGATAAAGCAGTCGTAGGGGGCTTGGTAGCTATCCATCAATTCGTTACGGTAGGCATGCTTTCTATTATCGGGGGATGCTCCAAAGTCGTGCAGGATATCCCGCCTTATTCTACCTGCGACGGACATCCCGCGCGCGTATATGGCTTAAACCTTATCGGTTTAAGGCGTAGCGGCATTTCAAAAGAATCAATGACGCAGCTTTCCCGTGCGTTCAAGATATTCTTTAGCGAGGGCCTCACCATCAAGCATGCCTTAGGGAAGGTAGAGAAAGAAATAAAAGCCGGTAACGAGGTTTCATACTTGATTAATTTTATCAAAAAATCTCAAAGAGGAGTATCCCGCTCCTGCCTTTCTAAAGAATAGTTTAAAAGACTAAAACAATATGGAAAAAATCGGTTTAATCGCCGGGAACAGAAGGTTCCCTATTTTATTTTGTGAGGCTGCCAGGAAAAGGAATTATTCTGTTGTAGCAGTAGCCATAAAAGGCGACACCTCACCTAAAATAAAGAAATGCGCGGATAAGGTTTACTGGATAGGCCTGAAGGAATTTAGCAGGTTATTTGAAATTTTTAAAAGCGAGGGGATAACTAAAATAGTGATGGCCGGCCAGATTAGCCCGTACCGGCTATTCAGTAAGGATATAGATAAGGACGCAGAGCTTAAAGAATTGTTGGAGCGCGTAAAAGATAAAAAGGCAGATACCTTATTTACAGCGGTAGCAGAAAAATTACGGATGTCGGGTTTTGAGCTGATAGATTCTACCACCTTTGTTGAAGGGCTCTTGCCCGCAAAGGGGGTATTGACCAGGAGAGAGCCGAATTTACGGGAATGGGAAGACATAAATTTCGGGCGAGAATTGGCAAAGGCGATTGCGGCTTTGGATATAGGCCAGACCGTGGCTGTTAAACATAAGGCAATAGTAGCCGTAGAGGCGCTGGAGGGCACAGATAACCTCATCAGGCGCGCAGGCAGAATTGCCCGCGGCGGCATCATAGTGGTAAAGGTCAGTAAGCCTAAACAGGATATGCGTTTTGATATACCGGTAATAGGGTTAAATACCGTCAAGAACCTCATTCGGGCAAAAGCTGCCTGTATGGCTATTGAAGCGGCTAAGACCCTATTTATAGATAAAGAAGAAAGTATCAGGTTAGCGGATAAGAAGGGCATTGCCTTGGTAGCGGTATGAGTGAAAAGAAATATCCTCCTTTGCCCTAGGATATCTAATCTATAGCTAATTACGGGCTTCGGAGGATTCAATTCGCCCAAACAATTTACATTTACTATCGTTCTGTAAATTGTGGGCTCATTGAAAAAAACCTTGACAGCGCTATATTATTGTGCGTAAATGATTTTAGAAAAAGGAGGGGGGCTATGGCTATATTAACAAAATCAAAACCTACGGAATTCAGGTTATATGCGCCGCAGGCAAAACGGGTGGCTTTGGCAGGTACTTTTAATAAATGGAACACCAAGCTGCTTTCTGCCAAGAAAGATTCTAAGGGTAATTGGGCAGCAAAGGTCAATCTGAAACCGGGCAGGCATGAATATAAGTTTTTTGTAGACGGTTCCTGGCTTAACGACCCGCATTGCACTTCTTGTGTCCCTAACGCCTTTGGTACCCATAATTGCATTATAGAGGTAAAGTAAAAAATAATTACTCCCCCTACTTTCGTATGAGCATAGATAAGAAGGTGGGGGGATTTTATTTAGAATGAAATATATATACGGTCCGGTAAAATCACGCAGATTAGGCATGTCTTTGGGAATCACGCTTACCCCCCATAAGATATGCAGCTTTAACTGTATTTACTGCCAGTTAGGCCAGACGTCAGAAAAGACCAGGGAAATAAAAGAATATATACCGCCCCAGGAGATCGTCGATGAATTAAAGTCGTGGCTGGAAAATAATGTTTTAGATGCCAAACGCCTGGATTATATCACCCTTTCTGGTTCAGGCGAGCCCACCCTGAATATCGCGATAGGCCAGTTAATCGCAGGTATAAAAAATATTACCCTGGTGCCCATTACGGTTATCACTAATGCCTCATTGCTAAATATTGCTTCGGTGCGCAAGGCATTACTCGGCGCTAGTCTGATAGTCCCCTCCTTAAATGCCATAAACGAGAGGGTATTTACGGAGATTAACCGGCCGCAAGAGGCCATAGAAACAGAAAATATAATCAGCGGCTTGATAGATTTAAGAAAGGAATTTAGAGGCAAGATCTGGTTAGAGGTGATGCTGGTTAAGGGCGTCAACGATGACCTAAGGCATATTAAAAAGCTAAAAGACGCAATAGAGAAAATCAATCCTGATAAGATTCAGTTAAATTCGCCTATTCGCACAACTGCTAAGGAGAATGTATCGTCCTTGGAAAAAGGCAAGTTGGAGAAAATCAGGAGAATCCTGGGTGATAAGTGCGAGATAATATAGACGGCGCTCGTAGCTCAATGGATAGAGCGCTAGCCTTCGGAGCTAGGCGTTGGGAGTTCGACTCTCCCCGAGCGCGTTTATCTAATTCAGTAGCTTCCCGCCAAGCTTTTGAATAGCAGGCGGGATCCCGCCATCGAATATAATTATTTAGCGGGACAATTGGATAGAGCGCTAGCCTTCGGAGCTAGGCGTTGCTGGTTCAAGTCCAGCCAGGCGCATTAATTATAAATTGCATATTGCCAAGTAACATATTTTAGGATAAAATATTGCCTAATATTAAAATACGTCCGGGCCATTAGCTCTCCGCCATAGGCGGATTCGCTAATGTCAGACAACTAAATCAGGGCCATTAGCTCAATTGGTAGAGCAGGACACTCTTAATGTCAAGGTCGATGGTTCGACTCCATCATGGCCCACCAAACCTCATTTCTTCTTGAAAACCTACAGACTTATCGGGCACACCGCAGATATAAGCATCCGGGTAAAGGGGAGTAATTTAAAAAGTTTATTTAAAAATGCTGCCCTGGCGGTGTTCGATATTATGGCTGCCAGACGGAATTCAGGAGCTCTCCCCAAAAAAAAATTAAGAATATCTCAAGATGCCCAAACCAGAGAAGAACTTTTGATAAATTGGCTGAATGAATTATTATTTTTATCCGCAGCCAAAGGCCTGATATTTACAGGCTTTAAGATAGATAATCTTACTGATTATCGTATAGAAGCTATGGCAGTGGCTGAGGATATCAATAATTATAAAGTGAATACGGAGATCAAGGCAGCGACATATCACCAGTTGCAGTTAAAGAAGTCCGGTTCAACCTGGCAGGCAGAAATAATCTTAGATGTATAGGGACTGTCCCCGAAGATATCGGACTTATTAGAAACCAAGGGGACTGTCCCTAATAATTATCTATCGGAATACTCAAAACTATGGCAGAGCTCTGGGAAGGAAAATTGGAAAAGATTGACGATTACCGTTGGCGTATACCCCGTTCCTATAAACCCGGTATGCGCGTACCCGGCATAGTTTATGCCGATGAAAAATTATTAAAAGACATCCGGCACGACAAGGCGTTGGAGCAGGTAGCTAACGTGGCATTCCTGCCGGGCATTGTAAACGCTTCACTGGCCATGCCTGATATACACTGGGGTTTTGGTTTTCCGATTGGAGGAGTCGCTGCTACTGATGTTGAAAATGATGGAGTAATTTCTCCTGGTGGGATCGGTTATGACATAAATTGCATATCAGGGGACAGTTTGATTCTGCATGAATTTGGGTATGTTTTGCCAATTAAAGAATTCTATAATAGTTGGCATGAAGAAAAAATTCAATGTTGTGACTTCGGAAAAGACATTTTAGAGAGAACAGGCATTAAATTATTTTTTAAATTTAAGCCTAAAAATAAGGTTTATCGATTAAAAACTATTACGGGGAAAGAAATTATTGCTACAGCAGATCACCCATTTTATACTCCAGACGGAATGAAGGAGTTAATTCGTCTACAGATAGGTAAGCGTCTTGCCGTGAATCCGTTTATCGGAGTTCTTTTTGAGCCTCCATGCAATAAACCCATTGTTACTTTAAGTGATATTGAACAAGCGTTATTAAGGCTCGGTAGAGATCCTAAAGGTCAAAGCGGGCAAACTATAATCAAAAAATTGAGAGAACGAGGGCTTGCTTTATTAAGCTATGATCATCCCAAATTGCCTTATTTGCTTAAAATTATGGGAATGGTTTTTGGAGATGGTTATATGAATTTTATCGGAAATAAGAAAGATGGTATAGTCGGTTTTGCTGGTAAAAAAGATGATTTGCAGAAAATACGAGAGGATATAATCGCGATAAACTATAATCCTTCTCCGATACATAAAAATAAATCAAAATTGCTTTATAAGGGGGAAATTCGACGTTATGTTAATTATTCTTTTTATGTAAATGCCTCTAGTTTAATGGTATTATTAAATGCTTTAGGTGTTCCAGTAGGTCAGAAAGTATCTCAGCCATATAGAATCCCGATATGGATTAAAAAAGCTTCGCTTTGGCAAAAACGGCTTTTTATCGCTAGCCTTTTTGGCGCTGAGCTTTCAATCCCCAGGCCGAAGTTATTTAAAAAAGGGAATTTTTATGCTCCTGTTTTTTATATGAGTAAACGGGAAAAATATTTAAAGAACGGGATCAATTTTTTGAAAGATATTTCAAGTTTGACTAAAGATTTCGGAGTTGATACGACAGATTTAGTAATAAGAAGAAAATACCAAACCAAGAATGGAGAAACATCTTGGCATTTGGAATTAGTGTTTTCTTGTAAGCCAGAAAGTTTGATTAATCTTTGGGGTAAGATAGGTTTTGAGTATAATCAAGAGAAATCAGAATTATCTAAACGAGCTATTCAATATCTATCTTTAAAACAGCAAGTTCTCAATAAACGATCGACTCAAATTGATACGATATTGATGCTAAAAGCCAATGGTTTTACCCACAGCGAAGTTTTTCAAGAGATCGGTGAAAATTTTATAGGCAAGCGTTACATTCAATCCGTAGTCCAGAGACAGGATAATTTTATTGAACCCAGAATACCCAATAATTTCCCGTCTTATAATGAATTTATTGAAGATATTACCGCAGGCTTAAATACTTCTAATATGCTTTGGGATAATATCGAGTCTATCGAAGAAGTTAACTTTGATGATTATGTTTATGACTTTACCGTTGAGCATCCCCATCATAATTTTGTTGCCAATAATTTTGTGGTATCAAACTGCGGCGTGCGCTTGGTGAAGACTAATTTCCAATATGATGAGATGAAAGATAAAATCAGGGATTTAGTCTACGCCTTATTTTCGGACATACCTTCGGGCGTGGGTTCAAAAGGTGATATCAGAGTCAGCGCCCGGGAAGAAAAAGAAATTTTAATCAAGGGTGCCAGGTGGGCGGTAGAGAAGGGCTATGGCACAGAAGAGGATTTGGAGTGTACTGAAGAATACGGCGCGATTCAGGGCGCGGACCCTGGCTGTGTTTCAGGCAGGGCCTACGAAAGAGGCAAGGCCCAGTCAGGGACATTGGGTTCGGGAAACCATTTCCTGGAGGTACAGGCTATTGACCAGCTTTATGACCGCGATGCCTGCGATGCGCTTGGCCTTACCCTGGGTCAGGTTACGGTCATGATTCATTCCGGTTCACGCGGCTTAGGTTATCAGATTTGCGATGAGTATGTAAAAAGCATGATACATTGCCTTACAAAATACAATATCAATGTCCCGGATAGGCAGCTTGCCTGCGCTCCGGTTAATTCCAGCGAAGGAAAGAGCTATATAGGCGCGATGAAATGCGCGGCTAACTATGCCTGGGCAAACCGGCAGTGCCTGATGCACCTGACGCGCCAGGTTTTCGAGAGGGTTTTCGCCATGCCCTGGCAAAAGATGGGGATGCATTTGATTTACGATGTAGCCCATAATATTGCCAAGATAGAAAAATATACGGTTAACGGTAAAGAAAGAAATCTTTGCGTGCACCGTAAAGGCGCCACGCGCGCCTTTGGGCCGGGCCATCCGGCATTACCCGAAAGGTATAAGAAGATAGGCCAGCCGGTAATTATTCCGGGAGATATGGGGAGGAATTCTTATCTACTCATCGGGACGCAGAAGGCAACGGAGGAGACATTCGGCTCTACCTGCCATGGCGCCGGCAGGTTAAAATCGCGCACCGCTGCCACAAGGTCCATTAACGCAGATATGTTATTGAAAGAATTGGAATCTAAAGGTATAATAGTAAAAGCTTCCGGACGCGGCACAATCGTAGAAGAAGCGCCGCAGGCATATAAAGACGTTAATGAAGTAGTGGATGTAGTGCACAATGCCGGGATTTCCAAGCGCGTCTGCAGGATGCGGCCCTTAGGGGTAATCAAAGGTTGATATCGGAGGTTTAGCATGACAGAGAGTACTATAGAGAATAAAGGAAGTTTTTGGCAGGAGTTAACTAAAAGCTTAAATCCTAATTTTTACTGTAGTATCTTGCGGCAAACGTTTGGCAGGAGCCTGCGTTATTTAATATTACTGGTGCTCTTTGTAGCCGTGGTATTATCCGTAAAATATACGATAGATTTAAGAATCAGGGTGTTTAGTGTCTCCGAGTGGGCGCGGGGTAACCTGTCCCAGGTTCTTTCGGATATCCCTGCGATTACGATAGAAAACGGAGATGTCTTTTGTGCCGTCCCGCAGCCATTTATTAAAAGATGGGGGGCGCAGAAAGACAGGTTTGATTTTATTATTGATACAACCGGGAAAATCGCTTCGCTTGAAGGGTATGAGTTCGCCATGCTATTAACCAAAAACAAATTAATCTTCAAGAATACCGAATCGCAGGGTGTTACGGAGATAAAGGAATATGACCTCTCTAAGGTGTCTTATTTTAAGCTGCAGCCGGGAGAAGAAGCTAAGGGAGAGATTATCAACGTAGCCTTTAGCAAGGGGAAAATGCACCAGCTTACCTACAAAAGCCTGGCTAGATGGCTGAAAATCTTACCGTGGGTGGCATCTCCAGTTATATTGATTTTTTTATTTTCGTATTATGCCTTTGCTAAAATCATCCAGCTTTTTTTCTTTAGCCCCATAGCTTTTATTTTAGCGAAATTAACCAGGTCAGGAATAAATTATCCCCAGGTTTTAAACATAGGGGTTTATGCCTTGACTGTCCCGACTTTATTAGCGGTTTTGTCTATTATTATGAGATGGAATACCGCTATTTTTGGGCTGTTCTACATCAGCGTGTATATGTTTTTTTTAATAGCCGCTATATTTAAATGTAAAGAGTTCTTAATAGCACAAAAACAACTGACACAATAAAAATAAAGATGCGATGCTGGATATAAAATTTATCCGCGAAAATTTAGGTTTGGTTAAGGAGTCGATTAAGAGCCGCAATCTGAAATTAGACCTTGATGGCTTGGTTAAGCTTGATGATTTCCGGCGTAAGGCCTTAAGCGAAGTAGAAGACCTGAGGGCGCAAAGGAATAGGGCCAATGATGAAATCAGCGCTTTATTAAAGGCCAAAAAGGACGCTAAAAGTAAGATTGCTTCCATGAAAAAGATCTCAGAGAGGATTGGCGGGTTAGAGGCAGGGTTGAAAGAGATGAATGCGCAGCTGGATGAGTTATTATTAGCCATCCCTAATATCCCGCATACCTCTGTTCCTGTCGGTGAGCCTTCCTGTAAAAAGACCGTGCGTTCATGGGGGGCGCTTCCTGAGTTTGATTTTAAGCCGGCCACCCATATCGAATTAGCTCAACATTTGGATATCATTGATTTTTCCAGGGCCGCAAAAATTTCCGGATCGAATTTTATACTTTATAAAGGCTGGGGGGCCAGATTAGAGCGTGCCCTGATTAATTTTATGCTTGATTTACATACAAAGAAACACGGTTATACGGAAGTCTTCCCGCCTTTTCTGGTTAATCGCGCCTCCATGACCGGGACAGGCCAGCTTCCTAAATTAGAGGAGGATATGTATCGTTTAAAAGACGATGATTTATTCCTTATCCCTACCGCGGAGGTTCCGGTCACTAATATCTTCCGCGATGAAATACTGGATGAAGATAAACTGCCGGTTTATTATACTGCCTATACCGCTTGTTTTCGGAGGGAGGCGGGTTCCTACGGAAAGGATACCAAAGGCCTGATGCGCGTGCACCAATTTGATAAAGTGGAGCTGGTAAAATTTGTCCGGCCCGAAACCTCTTACGAAGAACTGGAAAGATTAGTTGGTAACGCGGAGGAGGCCCTGCAATTATTGGGCCTACCTTACCGGGTAGCAATGTTATCCACCCAGGATTTAAGTTTTTCCGCAAGCAAATGTTACGACCTGGAGGCTTATGCTGCGGGTATGGATTCCTGGCTTGAAGTCTCCAGCTGTTCCAATTTTGAAAGTTTCCAGGCCCGGCGCGCAAATATAAAATTCAGACGTAAACCAACGACCAACGACCAACGACCAACGACCGAATTTGTGCATACTTTAAACGGTTCAGGGGTTGCCTTGGCGCGGACAGTAATTGCCATATTAGAAAATTACCAGCAGAAGGATGGCTCCATAGCTATACCTGAGGTTTTAAGGCCATATCTTGATGGTTTGACTACGCTCACCGGCAATCCTGAGCGTGAATCGAAGGATCGAAGGAAATGAAAGAATCCTCCAAAGATAACGAAATTTTAGACAAACTTAATATCGAGGCTGCGCAAGGCCCGGCCCCAGCGCCTAAAATAGCCGGATTTCCCGCCAAGCTTTTTGGTATTATCAAGTTTGTTATGGGGGCCTGCCTTCTGCCTTTTGTTTATTCTTTTTCATTAGCGTTTTTCAATGAATTCAATGTTATCGAAAGGACATTTAAAGGTTATTTCTGGGCGGGCATAATCAGTTTTGTTATTATATATCTTTTTATTTATGAGCCGGCCATAATTTATAAAAAAGGCCAGAGGCTCTTAGAGATAATTTTTAAATTTTTTAAACCTCTGGTCAGGGTTGCCCCTTACCTGTTGCCTGTTTACACTATCATCGTATTTATCCTGTGTTTACTGCTTTTGCCGGTGTTTAAGGAAAAAGAGGTATTCGGTTATTTTATTTTTTTATTGAGTTTCAGCCTCGCCTTACACCTTATTTTCGGCGCCAAGTCCATACGCTCCAAACAGGGCGATTTCTTGAAAGCAAACTATATCTTTGGCTTCTCTTTTATCTATATCATCGACCTGGTGCTGATTTCTTTTTGCCTGAACATTTTATTCAAGGAATTTTCTTTCGTAAACTTCTTCAATAATTCCTGCCAGATCGGTAGCAATATATTTTATGCTATCTTTAAACAGTTTTTCTTTTTCTAATTTCTGGAGGAGTGCCAGAGTTGGTCGATTGGGACTGTCTTGAAAACAGTTAGGTGCCGTAAGGTGCCTCAGGGGTTCGAATCCTCTCTCCTCCGTTATTACTTATGACATTATGGCACGAGTTAAATTTCCCGAAGGAGAACAGCGTTCTTTTTTTGATTCTGTCGGTTTTTATTTCAAGAATGACTGGGCAGAGGTATCGAGATTTCTTAACATTAATGAGAGGACTCTTAGGGATTGGCGGCGCGAAAGATACACAATGGACCACGCCTCTCTGAGAAATTTACATTCTTTGACTAAAATTCCTATTCCGCAAGGTATTGAAATATTGGAAGATTATTGGAGTGCGAAGAAATATTCCCGGCTTGGGGCGCTGAAAAGGTTTCAAATATACGGTGCTCTTGGGACCCCAGAGGGAAGGCGTAAAGGTGGATTAGCGACTCAGCGGTTAATAAGGATGAATCCCGTATGGGCTCTGCAATCCGGTATTGTTGTCAGAAAGGGAATACATGATCCCGGGTATTCGTTTGAGCTAGCGGAATTCATTGGAATTATGCTTGGCGATGGAGGCCTAACGAATTATCAGCTTAGCATAGCCCTTAATTCGCAGACCGATAAGGAATACTTGGACTACGTAAAAAGCCTTCTTGAAAAGTTGTTTCATATTCAATCTTCAGTTATGTTACGGAAAAAAGAAATTGCCGCGCGTATAGTTGCTTCGGGAAGGAATCTCATTGTATTATTCAAAAAGTACGGGCTTAAAACGGGGAATAAGGTAAAACAAGCCGTTGATATTCCTGCTTGGGTTTTGAGAAAAAATGAATTTGCAGTTGCGTGTTTACGGGGGCTAATGGATACTGATGGCTCTTGCTATGCATATGCGCACAATGTCAATAAAAAGCGATATCATAATTTTGCTTTATGTTTTACTAATGCTTCGCAACCTTTACTTAAAAGCGTCTATACTATCTTTGATAAGAATGGCTACCATCCCTGCGTAACGGGAAGGCGTGTTTACGTGTATGGAAAAGACGAAATCGCAAGGTATTTCCAAGAAGTAGGTACTCATAATGCTAAACATCTGCAAAAATATCAAAGATTTATTGATAGTAAGGTTTTATCGCAAGATAGATGCATCGATAATTATAAAAGGAAGGATGGGAGAGTGGTTGAATCCAGACGCCTCGAAAGCGTCCAGGCAGCAATGTCTCGCAGGTTCGAATCCTGCTCCTTCCGCCAGTAATCAAGATTTTGTATCTTTAGAAGTAAAGTAATTTGTTTGGAGAGGTGGCTGAGTGGTTGAAAGCGTACGCTTGGAGAGCGTATTACCCGCAAGGGTACCAGGGTTCGAATCCCTGCCTCTCCGTTTGACTTTTCCTTGCTGGAAAAGTCAAACGGCACTCAAGCGAGCGTAATTTTGCGACAAGCAAAATAGCGAGCGGAGTGCATGTGTGGATGCCGAAAAGATAAAATATGGAATTTAATAGCTTTGATTTATTAGCAAGCGGTAGCGTCTTTTTAATTTATGGGACCACCTGCATCTTAAGTGTAATTTTTACTTTTTCTCTGGATACATACCGCGATATAGAAGAGAAGCTTGGTTCTAACGTATTATCAAGCCGTATCCTCAGCCCCTTAGATAGGAATATAGATTGGCTGAATAGCCAGCTGGCCAGGTATAATAAAATAAGCGGACCGGTCTTAATATTATTTTCTCTTTTTAATCTGAATTCATTATTCGGTATTATTAATAATGTATACTTATGGCGCCCATAGCTCAACTGGATAGAGCACCAGTCTACGGAACTGGTTGTTGTTGGTTCGATCCCAACTGGGCGCATTTTAAATTGTGCTGAAAAAATATTCTGGATTTATGCAGGAGGCCTTAAAGGAAGCAGAGGCGGCTTTTTCTGAGGATGAGGTCCCTGTCGGAGCGGCGGTCGTTTATAAAGGCAGAATCATCAGCCGCGCCCACAATCAGGTGGAGCGCCTGAAAGACCCCACTGCCCACGCCGAAATGCTCGCTTTGACCAGCGCTGCCAATTATCTTAAGGCAAAGTGGTTGAGCGGGGCTACCTTATATGTTACAATTGAGCCTTGCAGCATGTGCGCCGGCGCTCTGGTTTTAGCCAGGATAAAAAAACTGGTTTATGGCGCCAGTGACCCTAAAACCGGGGCCTGCGGTTCGATTACAAATATAGCTAACAACAGGAAATTGAACCACAGGATTGAGGTTAAAAAAGGCGTATTGGAAAAAGAGTGCAGCCGTTTATTAAAAGATTTTTTTAAGAAGAAGAGATAACAATGAATGTGTTTCTTAAGGACTATTCCGTTAAAATCCTCACTATAGTAGCCTTGCTTTTCGGGATTGCCGCAATAATCATAGTCCAGTTTTGGACGCCCACCCTCTATGGGCCTGACGGTTACCTGCATATACGCATGGCTGAGTTTATTAAAAGCTACGGCCTGAAGTACGATTTTCACTGGGCGCGGTATTCGACTTTCGCCAAAAATTTTGCCGATAAGGACCTGCTTTACCACGTCCTGCTTATTCCTTTTACGCAATTATTTTCAAAAGATATCTTTATGGGCGCGAAAGTCTCGGCTGCTTTTTTCGGCGTCCTGTTTTTTATAACTTTTTTTATTATGTTGAGGCTCTATGCCCCGCGGCCGTCAGTCCCCTTATTTTTATTAGCCTTGTTGATATCTGACCGTTTTTTCTATTTATTCTGCTGGCCGAGGCAGATGATCCTGGTGGTCGGCTTAACCATACTGGGGATACATTTTCTCATAGAAGAAAAATACCCGCTGGTCTTTATCGTAACTTTCCTTTATTGCCTGATGCATGTCTCCGGGCCTTATATCTTTCTCTATGCCATACTCACCGAGTCAGCCAGGTTCATTAACAATAGAAGGTTTAACTTAAAGTCTTTATGGGTTACGGGGCTGGCAATAATAACCGCTTACCTGGTCCACCCGCATTTTCCGAATAATATCTTAGTCTTTTACTTGAACGCCGTAATGGTGCCCATTTATTCTGCGAAATGGGGTATTGAGCTGGGGGCGGAGTTTTTTCCTATAAGCACGAGGGATTATCTTTTAAGTTACCCGTTTTTAGTCTTATCGATTACCGCAATATTCCTTACGGCGGTTTTTTTACGTCCGAAGGCCACTTTAAGGACGCAGGTATTTCTGGTTATTTCTTCGGCCTTTTTTATTTTTTCTTTTCTCTCCCAGCGTTATATCGCCCATGGTTATCCTTTGATGCTTTTAAGCATGGCTTCTTATGCACAGGATTATTTTCAGGAAAACGCCGCCCGGGAGGCCCCTTTAAATTTAAAGTTCCTGTTTGCCCCGGCAATAATTATTTTTTCTGTATTGGGGTTGATCTCCGCTATTTTTACATATAAGAGCCTGCGCCAGTTCGCCCTTGTACATAAAGTATTTGATTCTCACTATGAGGGTGTCGGGAAATTCTTTAAACAAAACATACCGAAGGGTGAATTGATTTTTCACGCTAATTGGTCGGACTCGCAATATTTTATCGGCGTTGACCCGGACAATGATTATTTCGTTACCTTAGACCCTACCTATATGTTTTATTATAACCGCCGGTTGTATGATTTATATCGCGATGTCTCTTTCGGCCGGACAAAAGACCCTTATGATATCCTGAAAAATACCTTTAAGGCAAATTACGGGTATGCGGGGAAGAATTATTTTAACGGGTTGATTGAACAGGTGAGAAAAGACGCGCGTTTTAAGATTATGGGAGAAGACGATTTAGGTGTCGTCTTCAGGCTGGAATAGATATAAAGTTTTAGCGTGGAGAGGTGGCTGAGCGGCTGAAAGCAATTGCCTGCTAAGCAATTGGCCTGGGTAACTGGGCCCCCGGGTTCGAATCCCGGCCTCTCCGCCATTGATACCAATTCGAACCTTTTTGCTCCTCATCCAAGAGGGCTAAGGTTCGAATTTTGGTATGGGCGACATAATAAGGCTTAAATTCCTTCTCATTCCCCTCAAAAAGCTGATAAAAATCAGATTCCCTAGTTAATACCGGCTCCAAGCTTATAGGCGCAAGTAGCTCTTTAAGTGCCATGGAAGAGGAGGCGGTATTCTTATTTAACGTCTCGCGCAGGTTTTCCAGTCTATGATTGATCCATTCTTTAGGGGGCGCCTTAAAGCTATTATCTTTCTGG
Source organism: Candidatus Omnitrophota bacterium (assembly GCA_028717245.1). NCBI lineage: Bacteria > Pseudomonadati > Candidatus Omnitrophota > Candidatus Omnitrophota bacterium. Next base: position 1,714 of record JAQUOD010000011.1, on the reverse strand, counting down.
AACTCTAACGATCCTATTTCTGCCGTTAATTCTTCATTTCTTTTTTCTGCTTCAGTTAAAGCCTCAGATACTGCCTTTGAAAGATTACCAACCTTAATAAAATTGAGATAATTCTGTATTTCCTGCTGTATTTTCTCATATTGAACCTTTTTCTTCTTAACTAAGTCAGGCACTTCATTGAAACCTTCAGCAGCTAGTTTTTCTACATTCTTATATACATATTCCAAATTATCAGTTGTTAATATCTTATCTTTAAGTTCATTAATAATGATTTCTTCAATTCTTTTACGTGGGATAGCGAGTGTATTTGTGCAGGTTTTGCGCCTGGCGTTGTAACAGCCATAATATCCAGTGCCTTTACCGCTGATAAGAACAATCGCACCACCGCAAGTTTTGCATTTCATAAGTCCGGAAAATAAATGGTTAGGGCTAGTATGTACGTAGCTTCTCTGTTGATAGAAGGCCTTTTTCTTCTTGCTAACAGGCCAGGTTCCTTTGAGTTCTTGCCATCGTTTTTGTGTCCTTTCCCAAGTTTCTTTGTTGATTATTACCAAGTCTTCCCGGTATATAGGAATTCGGTCTTTGGCAGGACGGGGGATAACTTTTTTCTTGCCGGTCATAGGATCACGGACGTTTTTATACTTTCGCCAGTCCCATTTTCCGATATATTTCTCATTTTTAAGTATTCGGGCTACCGTTGATATATTCCAACCGCCATTCATATGCTTTTTTGTCGGGATTTTATCTTCATTCAGCTTTGTAGCTATTTTATGAATGCTATTTCCATTAATAAATTCGTTGAATATTCTTCGGATAACTTCAGCCTCTTCGAGATTTATCTTATGAACTTTGCCTTCGTATTTGGCTTGGCCTCTCTTATTGAGACGTAATTCACCAACCGGCTTACTACAATAGCCATATACATTCTCTCCAGCACTAAACCCACGCAGTTTTTGACCTTCTAAACCGCGCATAGTTTTCTTTCCTAGGTCATCCAGGTACAATTCATTTATTAACCCCCTCATCTGGATGCCTAATTTAGAGTTTTCATCATCAGTAACTATGCCGTCAGATACAGAAACTAACTTGACCTGGTAATAATTGAATTTAAGTACCAGCGTAAGCATTTGGTGGTTGCTTCTTGAAAGCCGAGAGAGGTCGTCAACGACCACAGCTTCAAATTCCTTATTTTCAGCAGCTTTATCTAAGGCTTGAAGCCCGGGCCGGTTAAGCAGGGAGCCGGATAGTGCTTCATCAATAAAGATATGCTCATCGCTGACAGTGATTTCGTGCTCTTTGCGGTAGTTCTTGCACACTCTTACCTGATCATCTATGCTTTTTTCGCTTTGGTTCTCAGAAGAGTATCTTGCGTATATTGCTGCTTTCATTTGATATCTCCGTGTCTAAGAAACACATCAGGGTTCTGTTTAGCTACCACAATGTACTCTTCGGCTAAAATAGAAGAGATTGCATCTAGTAAGTGCTGGATAGGAAGATTATCTTTCCAACAGAAATTAATGTACACTTTTTTAATTATATTCTGTTGAATTTCAGTTACGCTTGGAGTATTCCATAAAGTAAAATATCTTTCGCACTTTTGATATTGCCATACAAATAAAAAAGGCATATCCTCTTAGGTTGATAACGCAAATTATTAACCTAACCGGCTCTTGAGGAGCCAGCAAAGGAGGATACGCCTATGGCAAAGTCAGTG
>JAQUOD010000010.1:47958-61607 GCA_028717245.1 Candidatus Omnitrophota bacterium | reverse complement strand
TGAGCCATAGCCCCCTCCTACTGCAAGGGAGTCAAAGGTGGCTGCGCCGCTGGCAGCTGAGATAGAGCTGGCAGTGACTGCGCCGCTGGAGGAGACCTGGAATTCTGAGGCCGGGCCGACAGAGAGCGGGGCAGCGGGTGCGGTGGTGCCGATACCGACATTACTTAAGCGGTAGATATCCGAGCCGGCTACTGTCCAGTTGCTGAATACTGCCGGCGTGCCGTTCTGCCTGAGCTGGCCGGTTAAATTAATATCGCCGCTTACATCCAGATTATATCCCGGGTTGGTGGTGCCGATGCCCACGTTGCCGTCCTCTTGAACAATCATCAACACCCCCGTTGATGCATCGCCGGTCCCTTGATTTTTTCCAATGACAAAGCTACGTGTATCTACATCATTATTATTAGAATCGATATTAAAACGCAAGCTACCCGCACTTCTGATTATGCCACCAAATGACCCATCCCAAGGGGCATATCCATCGTTAGTACCCAGCCCGAACCAATAGTTGTTACCAACTTTTGCATTACCACCTACAATTTCAAGTTTCTGCGATGGCTCCGTCGTGCCAATGCCGATATTACCATTGTCAAAAATAGCGCTATTAGTTAAAGTAGAAACCCCCCATTTAGGAAGGTAATTCTGGGTAAGGGAACCTACCTTAGGGTCAGCTTCAGTGGAAAGATAAGTTATGGTATCTACAGAGAGTGTGCCGTCGCTGTTTCCGGTCTTCAAGAATCCGTTAGAAGTCAGATTTGTGATTTGGGTAATAGCCGGGGTCTGCGAGAGATAGGCAGCAGGCAGGGTGCCGCTAACCTGGGTGGTCAAATTCACCGCGCTACTACCTATCTGGGTAGTGGTGATGCCTCCTGCCTTCACGATGAGCTGGCCGGAAGGATTAGTGCCTAATGTAGAAGCATCTATGGTCAAGGCAATGCTCGGAGCAGTTCCGCCGGTGGAAGTCAGGGGTAAAGTAGCTGCTACAGATTGGACCGCGTCAGTCCCACCTACAACCGTTCCATAAATCGTGCCGTCTACTTCCAGGTCGCCTTTGATATAAGCATCATCCTGGCCGGTAGCATTGTCTATATCAGGGTCTGTCCGGCCTGAGCCTGAGCCTGAGCCGACAATCAACGCTGTGCCGGGGGAAGGAGTTAAATCATTGGGATAATAACCTCCTACTTCAATTCTCCCGGCAATAAAGGCATCTCCTCTTTGGGCGTATACAGGAGTTTTTCCTGCAGGCACCTGAGCAGCGGGGTCATCCACAATATCCACAATAAAGGCAGGAGAAGTTGAACCATAGCCGGAATAAAGTTGCAGGCCGCGGTTCATTTCAAAGCGCGCTGCGGTCTGGTTATACAACTTCCTGAAGCGGATTTCTCCTGTCCCCATACTGTATCCGCCGTAACCTGTGCCGAAATGGCTATCCGGCTCGCCAAACATCACGCGCGGATAACTATAATACTCCCCGCCTCCGGTATAAGGATCGTAATTAGCCCCAACTGCTAAACTACCATAAATAACTTGATCGCCGGTATCAGTGATGGCAGACGGGCCATAGTCCATGGCTAAAGGCCCCTCTACTAAGGTGATGCCATCATAGCAGGTAAAAACACCCGAGCCGGTAGTGGCAGTCTTGGTATTAGCTGTTCCTAAGAGGTAGATTTTGATATTATCGGTGTTGGCGTCGGTAGTAAAAGTAAAGATAAAATTCTGCCAGGAAGTGGTCAGCGGCCCTACGGTTAGGGATGCCGTAGGCGCAGTATCTGCAGAACGGCAGGAATAGGCAATAGCCGCATTATAGTCGCTGCCGCCTTCGCGTTTTGCCCAAAGGGAAATAGTCAGCTGCCTATTTTTTAAGCGGCTGGAATCCGTCCAGGGAAAATAATACACAGCTGCTTTTATGGTATTGGCATCAATATCATTCAATTTTATATATTTATCTCCGAATTTAGCGTTTGCTGTTGAGGTAACTATTTGAAAATCCGTGCCATAACTCGTCAGGTAGTCTTGCCCATAACCCGCGGCCCAACCAGTGGGTTTATTGGATTCAAAACTGCCGTTCCTTAACAAATTGCGTACGTTGGCATTAAAACTCTTGCCGCTGGTGATAATCGTTTTCTTATTGCCCGATGCGTCATATACGCTAAAACTTCCGGCGGTATCAAATTCAAAAAGCGGGGCTATAGCCCCGCCTTGGGGTTTCTTTACTAATTGCAGGGTCTGAGGATTACTATCGGGATCAAATGCCAAAGAGTACATCGGGGTAGTCCCGCTTGACTTGGCAAAAGTCAAATAGGCCGGGCTTGAGCTTTCTGTGATAATTTCTTTGGAAAAGGTAAAAGCGCCGGTGCCGCTGGTTCCGCCGTCTTCATCATAAGATATGGTTTGCAGGGCAGGGGAAGGGCTAGTATCAGCATCAAAGGTAAGAGAAAACGGGCGGCGGATATTTAAACTCGTTACCGATACCGGCCCTGAAAAATAAAACCATCCGGTCTTACCGCCTTTACTATAATTATCATCCCACATCAGGTATTCGGAGTTATTGACCGGGGCGTGGTCACCGTCTGTTTCGTCGGACCTGCCCAAGTATATGGTGCCGTCGGTATTATCTGTGAGAGATGTATCATCTGCTACAGTAAGTTTTCCGTTTACGGTTAAAGTGGCAAGGTTTGGATTAGAGGTGCCGATGCCGACGTTGCCGCCGGTAATATAGTTAGTCCCGGCAGTAGTAGATTGCACTAAGCCGGTGAGGGTGCCGGTGTGGGTATCGGAAGCAGTGGTATAGCCGGAGTCATTCGTCCACATGGAAATATTTCCGGTCTTGTTGGTTAAGGCATCCGCGGAAGAAGCAGTGATGTAGCCAGAGTTGTTCGTCCATTGCGAGATGTTTCCGGATTTGTTGGTTAAGGTATCTACGGAAGAGGCAGTGATGTAGCTAGAGTCATTGGTCCATTGTGAGATATTACCGCTGGCTCCGGAAACTGCGCCGGCAGAAGTAACCTTAAAGGATTCGCCTACTTGCAGGGCTGCTTGTGGGTCGGTGATGCCGGCTCCTAAGTTACCCGAAACAGAAACAGAGTTAGTTGTCCCTGATGTGCCAAAGTCCCAGCGGTTAGTAGCAGCGTTCCATTTAATCAGGCCTTCGTAACTAGGCGCAGCCCTCGTCCCGCCGGACATTACGCCTAAGTAGGCATCCATATCAGAGGCCTGGTCAGCGTTGAGCAGGAAAGAATTCTGCTCAATGAGCAGTTCAGTAAAGGTAGGCCTATAAACTACGCCTTTAAGCCAGATGTCACCGTCGAGCTTAAGGTTGCCTAAATTATCCAAAGAGAGGCCGCTTGAGCCATAGCCACCACCGACATCGAGACTGCTCGCAGTAAGGGCGCTAAAGCTGGAGGTCCCGGTATCCGAAGTCACCGCGTCGGTAAATCTTGCAGTGCCGGAAACATCTAAGTTGTAGGCGGGGCTGGTGGTGCCGATGCCGATATTACCCGCCGAAGTGGCAACGAAGGCGGGCGTTGCCCCACTACCGACCTGCAAGAGACCTTGCGGGTTCGTCGTTCCTATACCCACATTCCCGCCGGGGATTAAACCTAAATGCTGCCCTGCGGCAGTCAGGATTTGCGCCGTGCCTGCGCCGGAGAAATTAATGTTTGCGCCTGCGCCGGAAAGCGTCAGGGCATCTGCCGTAGAATTAGCCGAAAGCGTGGTAAACGCGCCGGTAGCCGGCGTAGTAGAGCCAATAGTGCCGGGAACCGCCCAAGTCTTTGACTCTAAACTGGAGGCATTAATCGTTCCTGTGCCGGCATAATTTAACGAAGCATCAGAACCTACGGTCATTGCCGCAGAGGTATTGGTACCGTCGGTTATACCGGAAAAAGGAGCTGAAGATGCGGGTACGCCGGAGATATCTGTATTGCTGGCAGCGGTCAATCTTCCGTCGGCATCAACAGTAAAAATAACTGCCTGCGTAGCTGAACCGTAAGAGCTTGCGGTTACGGCAGTAGAGGCCAATTCAGTTGCTCCAACGCCTCCTGATTTTATAGAAACAGCCCCTGAGGCCACATCAAAATTCCCGGAAGCAAAAGAGGCAAACCCTTTATCCGTTGTGGTGGCATCCTGCAGTTCATAGGCGCCCTGGCCGGTATCTAAGGTAGTTACATATCCGGTTCCGCTAACTTCTAATTTGTATGCCGGGCTGGTAGTGCCGATACCCACGTTATCCGTAGTAGCATTTATAAAGAGCGTGCTGGTATCAAAGGCCGTATTTCCGCCGGATTGGGTGAGCGCGCCGGTTATATCTACGGCATCATTTAAGGTAAGATTACCCGTTGTATCTAAAACATCCCCGCGTAAATCACTCTGGCCGGTAGCAGTAAGGCTGGTTACGGTTAAATCCGTAAATGCGCCTGTGCCTGACGATACTGTCCCGTAAACAATACCATCTACTTCTAAATTTCCGCTGATATAAAGGTCATTAACAGTAGTGGCATTATCATTTGTGCCTGTGCCGATAGCCAATCCTGCGCCGGGTGAAGTGGTGCCGATACCCACGTTACCACTATCAAAAATCACCACCTTAGCTGTTCCGTCTGAATTTTGGGCGCGTAATAAAAGGCCTGAGCCGGTACCTGAACCTTTGATATCCAGCCGGGCAGCGGGGCTAGTGGTGCCGATACCGATATTACTTGAAGATTCTGCCATTACCGAATCCGCAATCGTAGTGGCGCTGCTTGCTTTAAGGATATTCCCTGCAGTTAAACCGCTGATGGAAGAAACGCCGGTCAGGCCGCTTCCGTCGCCGCTAAAGGCAGTGGCCTTGACTGTCCCGCTGACCTCTAATGCTTGCGTCGGTGAAGTGGTGCCGATACCGACATTGCCGGAAGATTGCACTATTAACCCGGAACCAGCAGCAGTCCCTACGTGTAAGAGGCCCTGGGGCGAAGTGATTCCGATACCGACATTAGCGCTGCCGCCGGGGATAATCGCAAAATGCTCGCCGCTGGCCGTAGTTATATCTGTCGTTACCCCTGAAAACGTAAGCGTTGCTTCCATAGTATCGGCGGCATCCGAACGCAGTAATTGCAAAGAATTCAGGCCGTCTAAGCGGTCGGCATTTAAGGCATTTATGGAGGGAACCAGTTTGATGCGCGGGGACATTTCGCCGTCGCCATCCACATCAATGGAGAGATAATAAGTAGTATTGAAATCTATGGTTGACGGAAAAGCAGTCGTGCTGCCCAAGTAACAAGAGAGCACGCCGGAGCTGTCGGCAGTAACGCTTTGCGTCTCTGTCCATAAAACAGTGCCGCCGGTCTCAGCAGCGTAAATCCGAAAGACTATGCTATGGCTTCCGGTAAGCGCGGTACCGTCCTTCGTGGTAATCTTAGCCTGGAAGAAGAGCTCCTGCGGGATATCCGCGAATACAAATTGCCAGAAAATTGAAGCGATGATTACGGAAATTAAAATGGCGCAGGTCTTGAAATTTGCCCTTTTGGTAAAAATTCCGCTGAACATTTTTGCCTCCGTCTTGTGGTTAATTAGCCTGTTAAAATTAATTTTTTTCATCCATGAATTAAGCCGCATATCTTTAATAAATTTAAATAATGGCATTTTTTACCTTCTCCAGAAGAGGGTTTTCTTTTCTTTTTTCTCTTCCCCTTCTGTTTCCCCTGCGCCTTTAATGTTCCAGACCCATTGGGCAGGCGTGGCATCTTCTTCTTCCAGGGAAATCTTTCCGTCGCCGTTTAAATCAAAGCCGCTCTTCACGTAGAAATAATGGTTGCCGGCGGCCAAGCCGGTAAAGCTCGCTTCGTTGGTATCCTGCCACTCTGACCATTCCTGGCTATCCAATTTATAACTGAAGAGGCACCCTATCCTGGACCCTTCATAAATAAAGGTGGCTTCTGTCTCTTCGGTAGTCGTAGCCGGGCCTGAGATAATGCGCGTATTCGGGGTACGTAACTCTAAAGTAATCTGGGCTTTATAGGCCTGGGAGAAATTCCCGGCGAAATCTTCGAATTTCACATACACGCTCTTTAAACCGTTAACATCCGGCTCAGCCAATAACCAGTTGGAAATAACCGGGCTGTAAGTATATGGGTTGTTTAGCTCCGCATCAAATACCCCGTCATTGGAAATATAAATATTTTTTATGCCGGATACCGCATCCCCGACATTGATATTTATGGAAACATAAGGAGAATAGGTAACCTCTTGGCCTCCGTTAATCAAAATCTCGCCTGAGGGGGCATTGGTATCCACTATAAACTCCCAACCCTTGACTGTATAATTGCCTACCGCATCAACCGCTTTTAATAAAACTGTATTCTTGCCTTCAGCCAGGGCAGCGGCAGGTTTATACTCTAAAGTTTGCTTTTCCTTATCATATGTAAAGATAACGCTCTGGCTGTTTATAGTCAGGGTTGTGGAAAATGGATCTATGCCTGAATGCGCGTCGGATAGAGAACAACTTATAGGAATATAATTATCGGGAGTTACTATTCCGGCAACAGGTTCTATATTACTGGTAACCGGCGCTTCGGTATCCACCCAGATTTCAAAGGATAAAAGGCTCTCTTCCTGCCAGACCTTACCCGAGGTAAAAGGAAGGACGTAAAAGGTATGTTTTCCGGAAGGTATAGCGTCCTCCAGGAATTGATAATCCGGCTCGGTAACATCTACCTCTAAATCCGGATGGGTATCCAAGCCTACAGAAAAACCCTCGATGAGCGTAGCGGGCGTAACCACTACCTTCCAGTAAAAATAGGGGTCATTATCCGCCTGCCAGGTTGCCGGCGGGATAAGGGCCCCGAAGACATCGGTCTTGGCGGTCAAATCTAAGATAATATACTTAACCCCCAGGCTAACCGGCGTAAAAAGATAGAGTTGCCCGGAAAGCCCGCTGTAAACGGTACTAGACATTTGCTGAGATAAACCCGTGCCTTCTCCTACCCCTGTCCAGACCGTACTATAAGTATCCGAAGTAGAACTCCCGCCTCCCTGTAATAAACTAATTACACTCACGTCATAACTATTACTGCTCAACTCCAACCCATAGGCCGGATGAATAGGCAAGGCCAGGCAGATTGCCAAAATTACATAACCTATTAGAATACAAAAAGTTTTATTTCTGTTATGAAGGTTCAATAAAAAACCCGCCATCCCTCTCGGAATGGCGGGCGTCTTGCCCATTTTTTTTCTTCTCATGAGCTTACCGGTATATTCACTACAAACTCCTGCTCTTTTGCCTCATCGCTGAATTTAAAATTTATCTTTATTGCCCGCGGGAGCGCCCCCTTATCCTCACTCCAGGAATTCTGCCAAGAGGAGCCGTCCCAGTAGCTGAATTTACAATCGCCTAAATTTTCAAGTAAAGTCTCTTTAGCTTCCTGCGTATCCCAGCTATAATCAGGGGGCTGCTGGTAGTAACGCTCTAAGGTATGCTTGGTAGAATTATAGGTATAGCCGGCTTCTAACAGGTTATCCTCCTGGTTGAAGATAAAAAAAAACTATTTTCGTCGCCCTTAAAGTAATTCCCCGGATAAGTAATAGAGGTTATGGAGGATACATCCTTACCCAGACGGAAAAAGACAAAACGCTTCCTCTGCTCCCTCTGGGCCATCTTCTGGCCCTGGCCAAAGGCACGAAAACCTCCCACTATAGCTGTCATAAGCAGGCCGATGACCACCATAAATATAGACAGGGCGACCATCACCTCGACTAAAGTAAACCCCGTTAGAGACACCGTATTCTTTCTCTGTCTACCTGTAGTCTCTAATGGGGTAAAAGCTCTTTTTTTCATAGTGTCATAGCGTCAGGTGTCAAAGATATCAAAGTTTTTTCTCATGACACTTTGATACATTGACACCTTGATACCCTTTATAATTAACCGTTCTTTTTCCTCATAGCAACATCCAGTGCTTGCCGGGCATTAGCATCCTGCGGCCTAAGCTCGGCTGCTTTCTGTAATTCTTCTATAGCCGAGTCTACCTGTCCCATATCCAGATAAATAATGCCTAAATTAAAATGAGATTCGAATAATTCCGGATTCAAAGAAACCGCTTCTTTATAAATCTTAACTGCCTCTTTGATATTGCCCTGCCGGTAATAAGTAGTAGCCAGGTTATGGTAGCCGTCGGCATAATCAGTTTTGAGTTCTATTGCTTTGCTAAATTCCCTGATCGCCCCTTCTACATTGCCTTCCTGTCCGTAGACATCGCCTAAGTTATTGTGCGAGCGGGGGCTCTCCGGCGAGGCTAAAACGGTCTGGCGCCAGAACCTCTCCGGGGACTTCCAGTCCTCGTTTCTTACCACTGTGCGCACGGCATAGCAAGAGAGGATAAATATTAAAACGCCTAATATTAAATTCTTTCTCTGCGTATTCTTTACCGGGGCGACATATCTCTCATAAAAGAAACAAACAATAATACTTAAGGCTACCGAAGGGAAGTATGCATACCTTTCTGCAACCAACCAGCTAATCATCACCGGGCTATAAGTGGGTAAAAGGAATAAAATAAAAAGCGCAATCGCAAAAAATACCTCTCTTGCCTTCTTAAAGATAAAAGGCAAGGCGGCTGCTAAGGCCAACAAAGCGGCTATCCCTACTTTAAGCATAAAAGCGGAAATTATCGCCGGCTCATGGTATAAAGTAAGTTTCGCCGGCCAGAGGATTAAACCTACGTGCGAAAAGAAAGAATAGACTAAATTAAAAAACGGGTTAGTCCAGGTTATGCTGGCTCCGATCTCCTTGGCTACGGCAGTAACCCGGGTCATTACCTCAACCCTTGCTATGATGAGCCTTAAAATTACAATGCCTAAGAAAGGCAACCACAGCCTCCAGGCCTTACGCCAACTGCCAAAGGTTACATCGGATAAAATCAAAAATAAAGGCAAAAGGGCATAAAATGTATAGTGCTTAATTATAAAATAGCTAAAGGCCAACAGGGAAAGAACGTAATACGGGAGCTTAAAATTAATGTTTTTCTCATTCACGATAAGACGTTTGTTTTTATCAGGAGGCAGGGCTTCCGTTACCAACAGGCCGTTGGCTTTCTGGTATAAAAAATAAGTGCCCAGGATAAACAAAGATAAGATTAGATAGGGCCTGCCGGAAATCCAGGTCACCGCTTCTGTATGGATAGGGTGCACGGCAAATAAACAACTGCCTAAGAAACTGGCTTCGGCCCGGAAGAACAGGCGTAAAAATAAAAATATGAAGATTGTATTGAGCGCGTGCAGGATAATATTAGTCAAATGATATATAAAAGGGTTATACTGGCCTATTAAGTAATTCAATGAGTTGGAAAGGGGGTTAGGTTCAAGCAAAAAACGCAGAGGCTGGGAGATAAAAGGATAATTCAGTATAGCCGGGATATCATCCGAGACAAAGGCATTATTCAGGGAATTAGCATAAACCAGGAAAGAAACAGCAATCAAGATAATATATATGTATTTATTGTTCATGTAGTGTCATAGTGTCAGGTGTCAAAGTTTTTTCTTTGATACTCTGATACATTGATACTTTGATACTACCTTATGTTCCTAATATGCGCAACAACTCCTGCGGCGAAGTAGCGCCGCTTAAAACCTTTTTCCAGCCGTCATCGTAAAGGAATTCCATCCCCTTGGAACGACAGTAACTGATAATCTCGTCGGAACTCTGTTTTTCAACGGTGAGCCGGCCGATTTGAGGCGCCATCTCCATAATTTCAAATATACCGATACGGCCGGAATAACCCGTATATAAACAATCCTGGCAACCTTGCGCTTCATAAAGGCCTGCCTTTTCTTTTTCGCTGAGTTCCTTAGGCACGCGCAAGGTAATGCCCTTTAAGGCATCTTCATCCATATGTTTTTTGCATTTGGGGCAGAGCCCCCGGATTAAACGTTGAGCTACGACCCCATTAAGACAAGAGGCAATTAAGAACGGCTCAATACCCATATCAATAAGGCGGGTAATGGCGGAAGCTGAATCATTGGTATGCAAGGTAGAAAATACCAAATGCCCGGTTAAGGCTGCCTGGATGGCAATCTCTGCGGTCTCGCGGTCCCTGATTTCTCCTATCATAATAATATCTGGGTCATGCCTTAAGATAGAACGTAAACCCGTAGAAAACAAAAGGTTTACCTTAGGGTTAACCTGGATTTGCCGGCAAAAGTCCAGCTGGTATTCTACGGGGTCCTCAATAGTAATGATATTCCTTTCTGAACTCTTTAAGATAGTTAAAGAGGCATAAAGCGTGGTGGTCTTACCGCTTCCCGTGGGGCCGGTAACCAGGATGATACCCGAGGGTTTATGAATAAGATTTAAGTACTTATCATAATTCTCTTTGGCCATGCCTAATTCCTGTAAGGTCAATAGTTTTTTATTCTGCCTCAACAACCTTAAGACTACACTCTCCCCCTGAATAGTAGGCATTACCGAAACGCGCACATCTAACGACCCCTCATCCATTTCCACCTTGAATCGCCCATCCTGCGGCAGGCGTTTTTCAGCTATATCCAGGTTAGACATAATCTTGATCCGCGAGACTACGGCATTATAAAGATTCTGTTCAAAAGGAGTGATATCCTTCAGGACACCGTCAACGCGCAGGCGGATATGCATCCGGCCTTCCTGCGGCTCGATATGGACATCCGAGGCATTTACTTTAACTGCCTGCAACAGAAGCAGGTTGATTGCCTCAACTACCGAAGGCTCTGCCCCTTCTCTTCTTGTCGCTTCTAAGGTAGGCTTGGCCTCATCCCTCTTGACCTTTCTTCTATCAAAATGCTCGGATAGGGCGTCGTTTAGTTCATCTTCTTTTACTAAATAAGGCTTGATAAACAGGCCGGTGCGAAAACGCAATTCTTCCAACACCGAGGTATTTAAGGGATCTAACAGGCCTACTGCCAATTCATCTTTCTTTTTAAAAAGAGGGATGACTTTATATTGCCAGATAAAATCCATTGGTAGAAGTGAAACTAAATCTTTATCCGGGGCGTAATCGGCTAAATCAAATTTTGTTAAGTGCAGCTTCTTGCATAAAAAATCAACTAAAGTATCCTCGGGCAAAAACTTCAGCCGGCGTATCGCCTCAACCAGGGTCACGGAACTGCGCTGCTGTTCTAATTTCAACGTCTGCAGCTGCGAATTGGAAATTACTCCCTCTTCTACTAAGCTCTGTTCAATATTTAACGGGTCAGCCATTTTTTTATTAGTGTCATAGTGTCAAGGTATCATGGTGTCAAAGAAGAAACTTTGATACTTTAATACATGATACTTTGACACTGCTTCTATTACTTCTGCGCTATGATTACTTCCTCGCCTGACGGAGAAAGAATCTTTGCCGTCACAAAGATAATCAGGTTCTTGCGCTCAACCTGGTCTGTATTCTTTCTGAAAGCTGCCCCCAAGAAAGGAATATCACCGAGGATAGGGACCTTAGTCAAGGTCTTGGTACGGTTCTCCTTGATCATGCCTCCTAAGACCACGGTATCGCCGCTATTGGCTACTATAGTAGTGGAAAGATTGCGTGAGGTAAATTTGGGCAGTTTTACATCGCCGGTATAAACAAAGGCATCCGCGGTAGCTTCGCTGACCTCAGGGATGAGCGAAAGACTGATTGTCTTTTTGTCCGCGCCCACCGAGGGGATTACTTTCAGCAATATTCCCACATCCCGCCTGATGAAATCCTTAGGGACGTTCTTATATTCATAGGTAGGGGTCTGGCTGGGAAGCTGTCCCGGGACCTGGAGAATTTCAAATTCATAACGCGTAGGATAAATCCATTCATCAACTACCTTCATCGTAGCCATCTGGTTATTGAGCGTGGTGATGCGGGGGCTAGAAAGGGTCTTTATTTTTTTTGATTCTTCCATGGCATGAATCACTGCTTGGAGCTGCGAGTTGGTAATCATCCCTTTGTAGGTGAGGTTGAAACCCTGGGCAGCCTGGGTGAAAGAAGAAAAGTCTACGCCGCTATCCTTGCCTAAGCCTTCTTTAAAGCTGCCGTCTTTCTTTTTGGTAATAGCGTAATCGCCTCCGGTGAGTCCCCAAGTTATACCCAATTCTTTGGTGTCGGTGACATCTACTTCCAGGAACCTGGCTTCAATCAGAATTTGGATGGGCGTCACATCCATATTGTAAAGCAAGTCTTCCAGCATCTGTAAATTTTGGGGGGTATTCCTGATAATTAAGGCATTAATACGCTTGTCATAGTAAAGCTTGGAATCTGCCGGCCAGGGGACAATCTCTTTTAAAGTATCCTCAATAGTAAGTACTTTGGTCATCTGCGCAGAGCTGCTCCCCAAGCCCGTATCAGAAGAACCTCCGGTAATAGGAGAAAATTCAGTGAATAAACCGCCGCCTTTACTTAAATAATATACCCTGGTCTCCGGGGCTTCTGCGGCGATTTCTTCGGGATGCGCGATCCAGATTACGTCTTTATCGATACGATAAATAAGGCCCAGGCCTTTAGTGATATATTTTACTACTTCTTCTACCGGTGTCTGTTGGAAACGGGCGGTGACATTAAAGTTTGCGTCCAACACCCTTTGAGAAGTGACAAAATTAACGCCTGTGTCCTGGGAAAGAAATGCCAGCACAGATTCCAAACTCACTTTATCAAAATCCAAAGTTACGTTTTTCTTAAGCTTTTTTCTAATGAGTGGCGGCTCGACTAAAGGATTTTCTTTCGTTTCCTCTTCCAGCTTGGGCGGCTCCAGATAAGGAGGCAATTGTTGCTTCATCACTTCGTTGAGCATATCTTTTTCTTTAACTTCGACTTCCTTGGCAAGATTAGCCTCTTTCTTCTCTTCTATCTTTTCTTTGGCTTTCTCAATAAACTCCTTGGCTGCGGGGGTGTATTTTATGCGCGGGTTACCCTCTAACTCAATAATCTTTTGGAAGCCGCGGATTGCTTCTTCATACATCCCTTTGGCATAGAGCTTCCTGGCATCCTGCCAGAGATTTTCGATTTTAATTATTTTAGCCCGGTCTTCCTGTCGTTTCGCAAACATCGCTTCATTAATCGCATTCTCCTGGGTAGTAGATTTTACGGAAACCGGTGAATTTGATTTTGGCTCCTCTATCTGTTGAGCCAATTTTATCTGTTTCTTACGGGCCACGGCTTCCTGTTCCAACTTCTTCTGCTCTTCTTTCTGCGCCTTATCCTGCGCCAGCTGCCTGGCTTTAGCTTCTTTCTCCTGGGCGAGGCGGGCTTTTTCTGCTCTAAGCTCTGCTTCTTTTACCTGGCGCTGCCTCTCTTGTTCGGCTTTTAACCTGGCTCTTTCTTCTGCCTGAATCCTCTCTGCCCGCTCTTTCTGCGCTTTTTCTACGGCGAGTTTTCTTAGCCTCTCTTGTTCTTTAGCTCTAGCCTGTTCTTGCTGGATTCTCTTTTTCGCGGCCAGTTCTTCTTCGCGTTTTCTCTTTTCCTGCTCTAATTGTTTGGCTTTAGCTTCTTTTTCTATCCTTGCCTGATATTCTTTCCTGGCCCTCTCCTCGGCAGCCTGTCTGGCCTTGATTTCTTTTTCCTGGGCGAGGCGGGCTTTTTCTGCTCTAAGCTCTGCTTCTTTTACCTGGCGCTGCCTCTCTTGTTCGGCTTTTAACCTGGCTCTTTCTTCTGCCTGAATCCTCTCTGCCCGCTCTTTCTGCGCTT
>JAQUOD010000010.1:0-47858 GCA_028717245.1 Candidatus Omnitrophota bacterium | reverse complement strand
TAACCTGGCTCTTTCTTCTGCCTGAATCCTCTCTGCCCGCTCTTTCTGCGCTTTTTCTACGGCGAGTTTTCTTAGCCTCTCTTGTTCTTTAGCTCTAGCCTGTTCTTGCTGGATTCTCTTTTTCGCGACCAGTTCTTCTTCGCGTTTTCTCTTTTCCTGCTCTAATTGTTTGGCTTTAGCTTCTTTTTCTATCCTTGCCTGATATTCTTTCCTGGCCCGCTCTTCGGCAGCCTGTCTGGCCTTGATTTCTTTTTCCTGGGCGAGGCGGGCTTTTTGCTGGGCAGCTGCCGCTGCCTCTAATTTTCTCTGCTCTTCTTTCTGCGCCTTATCCTGCGCCAGCTGCCTGGCTTTAGCTTCTTTCTCCTGGGCGAGGCGGGCTTTTTCTGCTCTAAGCTCTGCTTCTTTTACCTGGCGCTGCCTCTCTTGTTCGGCTTTTAACCTGGCTCTTTCTTCTGCCTGAATCCTCTCTGCCCGCTCTTTCTGCGCTTTTTCTACGGCGAGTTTTCTTAGCCTCTCTTGTTCTTTAGCTCTAGCCTGTTCTTGCTGGATTCTCTTTTTCGCGACCAGTTCTTCTTCGCGTTTTCTCTTTTCCTGCTCTAATTGTTTGGCTTTAGCTTCTTTTTCTATCCTTGCCTGATATTCTTTCCTGGCCCTCTCCTCGGCAGCCTGTTTGGCCTTGATTTCTTTCTCCTGGGCGAGGCGGGCTTTTTCTGCTCTAAGCTCTGCTTCTTTTACCTGGCGCTGCCTCTCTTGTTCGGCTTTTAACCTATCCTGCTCTTCCTGGCGGGCTTTAAGCTTAGCCTGCTTGAGGGCTAAATCCTGTTGTTGTTTCATAGCCTTAGCCTCTTGCGCTAACCTCACCCGCTCTTCTTTTTGCGCCCGGACCTCTTGGGCCTCGCAGCCTGCGCTTTCTTGAACCTGAGTATTTATATTACCGGGACCCTTATCTTCTCCTTCAAGACGAGAAAAAGAAAATAAGAGCAGCAATATAAAAAACAAAACCAGGCTCACGCGATTTTTATCTTTCATTTCGCCTCTCGTTTAATAGTTATCTCCTGGCCATTAGTTGTATTTTTTAAAATAATTTCCTGCGCTTTTAATTCTTTGAGCATAAAATCGCCTATTTTTCCCTGCGGGGCTAAAAAGACGGTTTTTTTATTCAGGGTATCTTCTACCACCGCTACTTCTGCTGACTTTAATGTTGCTTTCCCGCGGTATAAAAACCGGGGCGCTTGTTTGGGCTGCTCAGCGCCTGCCGCCGAGACCTGCGCCGGCGCAGGTTCCTGGGGCTTGGGCACGGAAAAAGCATTATTCCCTCTTAAGATATTGATAAATCTTTCCTGCCCTAAAAAAACATCCTCTAAATTCAAAGGGCTAAAAGGCAAACCCTTGTCTTTCCAGTCCGCCTCAATCAGGGTTTGGCTAATCACCATCTCTATTTTAAAATCAGAACCTTGCGACTGTAAAAGCATTGAATCAATAGAAACCAAAGGCACAATCTGGCTAGCCTGAATAACAAACTCCAAAAAAGCCGATGCCGGCGCGGCTAATTCTAAACGGGCATTTGCCGCTTTTACGCCGGATAAACCGCTTAAGTCCTCCGGAGGTTGCGGAGTGATAGAAACGAAATTTATGCCGCAGTCTATGCCCGTATTCACCACTTCCTGTAAGACATAAAGTTGTTTTAAAAGATGCCTTGCCTCTTTTTCTTCCGGTAATTTTTCTTTAAAGCCTAAATCTTTATAATTAACCTTTTTGCCTATGGCCTTGTTTTTCAAGGCCTGGTTAATATTATCCAACTGGTCCACAAAATAGATGGCCGGGTCATAATCTTTTTTTATCTCTTTCTGCGGCGGGTCAAAGAGATAAACCAAAGGCAGAAGCTGTGTTTCTAACAATTGGTCTTTATCCTCTTTAAGTAACGCCAGGGTCTGATTATTCAGGCCGGGCATCACCTGATTCAGAATGGCCTGGTTTTTAAAAGTATCCTTAGTAATCAAGGCAATCCTGCCGCTTAAGACAGCTGCCGGAATTGCCAAAAGCGCCCCGCTTACGAGTAAGACTAAAAAAACGGACTGCCTGGCTACGTTAAAATTTTTTATCATCATTCTGCTTCAAAATGTAATTTAAAAGTAATCGCCTTGGCCGCGCCAGAAGGAAAAGTAGAAGAAAATATTTTGGCATCCTTTATATCTTCGTTTTTCTTAAGGTTAACCAAAAAAATATTCACATCTTCATAATCAGAGGCACTGCCCGAAAGGTCAACCAAAAGCCTGCCTTCCTTATTCTTTGCCTCTACTTCCTGGATCTCTACGTCTTTGGGCTTACCGCGGGAGATCTCTGCCAGCGCCTTTAATAATAGCTCCTGCTGCCCTAATTTTTTCCCCAGATAATCCTGCATCTTCTGTAGTTTTTCTTTCTCGTCTTTTAAGACCCGCACCTGCGGCGAAACAGAAGAACTTAAGTAATTAATATTTTTATAAACGGCCATTTTTTTCTGAAAACTATTAAAGAGGCTTATATCCAGTAATAATAGTATGGCTAAAACTAAACCGCCTAATGATATAGCGGCCTTTCTGGCGGTAGCGCGCCACTTCAGGATGACCTCTGCTTTTATTTTTTCTTTGATGAGGTTTATCGTGAAACAGGGGTCCGGTTTAAGATAGGTAAGCCCCACGCCCAGGCTTAAAGCCATCGGCTGCTGATTTTCCGGTGATGGTTTTTCTGAAGAATCGATCTTTCTTAAGGGCTCCAGGGCCTTAATCTCAAAATCCCCCATGGCATCTCTGAGGGGAGAAATGATATCACCAAAGTTATTCATCCGTCCGCAAAGATTAAGGCTGGTAGCCCTCTTTTGCGTAGCGGAAGGGTTCTGTAAATAATGCGTATTGAATATCTGCTGGATCTCTAAGGAGAATCTGGATGGGGCCTGGGGGTCTTCCTCAAGATAAAGGCTGCCCATAGACAAAGGATAAAGCCATAAACGTTTATCTTCGTAAATAAGCAAGTCGCTGGCGGAGCTTCTAATATTTAAAATTGCCCATTTCTCTTTTTCTTTTTCGGGATAATTATAGATAAGGACGTTATAAAGCGCTACGAAGGCAGGGGCCACACCTAAACATTTCAGGCCTAATTCTTCAACCTGCGTGACATACCTGTGCATCACTTCTTTTTTCACTGCTATAAGATTAAGTTCAGTACTCAACGTAAATGTATCCCAGAAACACTCCTCCAGTTTGAAAGGAAGGTTCTGATGCAGGAGAAATGCAGTGTGGTCCTTTGCCCTGGCCTGGCCCTTGCCCTTTGCCAAAGAAGGAGCAAGGCGGAAGGTCCGAAAAAGCACGGCTTGTGTAGGCAGGCTCATCACTACAGCGGATTTTTTCAGGAAAGGATCCTGGCTTAAGCTTTTTAAATCAGCAAAGACTTTGTAGCCGCCTAAAGAGACCTTACCCTTCTCTTTAAAAAATAACTCAGTAGCTACAATAGAATTTTCATCAATGTCTAAGCCGACAATTCTCTTGCCCATTGTCACAATCTCCCTAAGATTTTCTTAAACTTATTGATATCATCCAACGAATATTCCCTGCGTTTATTGATCGGGTTCCTCCTGGGCTTGGGAAAAATCTTTTTCTTCTCATAACGCATGAGAGTCTGCTTGGAGATCCCCAGTATCGCCGCTACCTCCTGCGTGCCATGATACATCCTTTGCATTTGATCCTCCTTTCCCGACATTTGCATCCCCATTTGATTTATCATCTTAAAACCCCCTGATATGCTTTGTATATATTTGAGATAAGTTGACACTATCATAGATACTTTTTTTATTTTTGTCAAGCTTTTTTTATATCTATCTTACTCTGCTAGCCCAAAGGCCTATCTTCTACAATCAGAGCCCCCCATATCTAATAACCGCTGATCCTCAGCAAAAAGCTAATTTTAGAGGACTAAACGGGCTATTAACTATATTTTATGATTAATTTATTGCATCCGCGCCATGAATAGCGCAGTTCACTTCGCCATTGCTCAGTGTCCTTCGGCGAAGTGTCCTGAGCATGCCGAAGGATTGTGGCCGCGAACGTATAAGTGCAGAGATATGGCAGAAAGCAGTTTTAGGCAATCTTATGTAGAAACAAAAGTCTTTTATTATCAATAAGTTATGTTTTATTTAGAATTTAATCGTTTTAATCTCCCCGCTCTATAACAGTGCGGATAGTCTGGTAGGCAAGGGTTTTACCTTGCGGAGAAAAATCCCCGCGGGAGGATATTTCGTAGACATCAGATTTAACCGTGAAGTAATTGCAGAAAGGGATAAAGCCGGGGTTTAAAAGAAATAAATCCCCCACTCCCAATTTACGGCTATCTTTAATACCCAGTGGCCGGTTGCTCAAAATAACATCCGTGAGAGCCTCGGAAGTAAGTATGCTGCGTAAAACCTCTTTCTTCGCCGTATTGATATTCACCCGGCCTGCCACAGAGAAAACAGGCTCAAGCCGTATTTGTTTTAAACCGGATTTTATTTTTTCAGAACCGGCTGTAATTTGTATTTGCAAAATCCCGGGATCCCCCGGAATTTCTATTTCGCCGTAAAAAGCGCTTCCTGAAATAAACAAGAGCGATTCAGGGTCATTGAATTCTTCCGTAGCAACAGTCTTTACTGCTACCCGGATTTCCTTACCCTCTAAATCCGCATCATCGGTCAATACGCTTAATGAGTAACTGCCTTTGGGGACTGCCGAAAATTCCCATGTCCCAACGGTATCTGAGCCCCCCGGTTTTTCATAGCTGTACATATCCAAGGGAATAGCTTCATAACTAAAGTGGTCGGCCATACGGGCAATATCCTCAACGGAAAATTTTTTCCAGTTTTCTCCGGAAGACAATTCCTCTGCCTCGGCCAATCCGGAAAAAGGCTGATTGAGCACTTTAACCTGGCTAATATTATTTTTGATCAGCTTGCCGGTTTTTTCATCGCGCGTATACATCCCGGAATTTTCATTAGCCGCGCCGGGCGTGGATAAGGTTTGGCTTTCACTAAGATACCAGCCGTCAAAAAATCCGTTGCCATCCGTATCGCTCTTGGCGCTGGGGTCAGGCCGTTCTAAACTTGTAAATGCCTTAAGCTGCGTACTCTGGTATTCTATTGCATCTATCCTTTCACCGCGGCTGTCTTTCAAAATAACCCTGCCTCCCGCATCAGGCAGGAGGTCTGATCCCTTATCTATGTTTTTAGCGGTTTCATCAAAAAGAAGCCCCACGGCATTAACTTTATAGATGCCCTGGAAAGAAATTTTGTTTGACCGCAAATTCTTAGGGGTGGGCGCAACATCATTATTATCCACCGCTAAAACTAAGTGTTGATAAGGCTCAATATCCGTATTTTTAGGTATACGGGCCGGCCAACCCGGGACTAATTCGCCTCCTAGCGTGTAGGCCTCCACTGAAAAATCATCCAAACTAATTACCCGGGGCGAAAGATTCAGCACCTCAATAAATTCTCCGTCCGGTTCCTGCAGGATTCTTATTCCTTTGAAGCTGGCTCCTTCCAGCGAGTTATTCCTGATTTCGATAGTAATCGTGCCGTTACCTCCTACTTCTACGGTGTCAGGAAAATAATCGCCATCGCGCAAGCTATCGCCTATTCCCCCTAAGATATAGACATCGCCTACCAAGCCGCCCTTTACCTGTGCCTGGACGGCCACATAATAATACCCTGGCTCAATGCCGCTTAAAACCCATTTCTGGATCTGCCCAATTCCGATAGAACCCGGATTACTGGCCAATACTTCCTTCGCAGGCTGAATCATCAACTCATTGATCACTAAAGCTTCAGTGCCCGTAACCACCCTCCTACTCAACCCCTGTTTAGAATCCGGACTGACTAACTCAATATGGGAAAATTTACAGATTTGGTTTTTTATGGGCTTCAGGGAAAGCTCAAGGCTGCCTCCCTCTACCTCGACCATTTCATTTAATCCTTCTCCTGACATCGTCAGGGGCTCTGCCGCCACCATATCCGCGCTCCGGGTGCCATAAAAAAAACAGAAATACTTCCCATCTCCAACAGGCAGGTTAGACCAGATAAATTTACCCGGGTTGTCACTATCACCGTTCGCTTCGTAGTAACCATCCTTCTTACGCCAACTGCCGGCTTCCGAAAGCCCGGAAGGGACGAAGGCCTGGCTGAATCTATCCAGAAGGGTCTGGGCAAAATCAATATCAGAGGCATCTTTTAGGTTTGCCGCCTTCTGATAAGCATCCTTTATACCGGCGTTTAAAAATGCCTCTAGAATAATGCGCGGCTGGGAACTATTCAAATACACCCTCCTATTATCACTCAAGTCTATCTCCAGGTCCTTGGAATAGATAGTTAGATAATCTTTTGCTACGGCAAAATCCTTTGCCCCCAGGATTGAACCTGCCCCTTCTTTGGCATTAAAAGGCCTTCGGGATATAAGGGCGCTTGCTTTAGAAGAATTTATGCCTAAGTCGGAAAAAAGCCGGCTTAAATTCTCTGCGGCAACGCTATTAAGGTTAAGGCGCGCAGCCTCGTCAGAAACCCTGACGCTAAAAAGCCCGAAGGCATTACCCTCCCTGTTTGCTACGTTAAAGGCCTTACTTTCATTCTTACCATCGCCGTCTAAATCCGCATCCTCACCCTGAAAATTATCGAAACTCAAATCTTCAAGGGAATCAATGATATTAGCGGTTTCGTCTAATGCTATAACTTTATGGGCGTAGGCAACCCCTGCCTCGGCAATATATTGGGCCCTTAAACTGTCAAGGTGGCGTAAGGCGGCGGTCCTCTCAGCCTGCGAAAGGACGAAGAAAGCCGTAAGGAGCATGAAAAACATACCCAGGATAGTCACTACCAAAATCAGCGCCTGACCCTTTTCTTTCATAATTAATACCGAAGTTGTATCAAAGTATCAGGTATCAGAGTATCAAAGTTTTTTCTTTGACACTTTGATACATTGACACCCTGATACCTTAAGGAAGATAAGTCACGAACCTCTGTCTTTCTGTCCTACCCATAAAAATAAGGTCTATATCTAATTCAACATAAATCAACTCTACGCCTTCCTGTAATTTCAAGGATTTAGTATAGATAGTCCAGAGCAAATCTTTTTCTTTACCGCTTGTCTCGCCAAGCCCTATGTTCGGCTGTGACTTCAGTTCTTCCATTTTCTTTTCAGCAAGGAAATAAACCTCATTAAGCCGGCGGGCATAGGATAAGGATTGCAAGCCAAGGGGGAAAAGGTTATAAGAAGTAACCATGCCTAATCCCAGGATAAATATGGCAAGTAGGACTTCAACTAAAGTAAAACCCTTTCTGATAATTAGTGTCATAGTGTCAGGGTGTCAAAAGTATCAAAGTTTTTTCTTTGACACTTTGATACATTATTTAACCATACCGCTTAAGGTAAAGATGGGGAAGAATAAGGAGACAACGATAAAACCTACGATTGCGCCCATAACTACAATCAAAACCGGCTCAAGTAAGGATAATAGGCCGGTAACGGCAAATGATACCTCTTCTTCATAGTCATGCGCTATTTCTAAGAATAAATCGGCGATTTTTCCGCTCTCCTCTCCTACCTGGATCATCCTGACCAAGGTCAACGGGAATAATCCTGTTTCCTCCATTGCGCCAGAAAGACTCTTACCTTGCTCTACCTGATAACGGATGTCCTCTAAGGCATTCTGCAGCAGGACTGCGGAGGTAGTCTCATACAATACCTCCATGGCTTTTGTCAATGTCACGCCCGACGATAATAATGTGCCCAGGGTACGGCAGAACCTGCCTATCTCCATAATCTTAGTCAGCTTGCCGAATAAAGGCACACGCCAGAGAAAATTATTGATAATCTGTTTACCAGCCGGCCGGCGGGACATCAGAAAAACTATAACGGAGAGAATAGCGAATAAAACCGGAAAAATCCAGCCCCAATGCTGGAGGAATTTGCTTAAGTTAATAAGGAACAGGGTGGTCGGAGGAAGGCTGCCGCCCATATCTTCAAATATGCGCATAAAGACCGGTAAGACAAACATCAGCAGGCCCACCAGAATAACGGTAGCAATGATTAAAACAAGGATGGGGTACATAAAGGCAGCCTGGACCTGGCGGTTAATCTTACGGCTCTCGACGAGGTGCTGGGATAGTTCTTTAAGTATTTCAGTCAGGTTGCCGCTTACCTCCGCTGCCTTGATCATGTTGATGTATAAGGAGGAAAATACCCTGGGTGCGCTGCCTAAGGCCTCGGAAAAACTCTTGCCTTCCTGGATATTCTGTATTACCCCTTCCACAGTCTTTTTGAACCTGCCCGGCTGTAGCTGCGTAGAGATAATCTGCAGGGCCTTTAAAAGCGGGATACCTGTCTTTATAAGGGTATATAGCTGGCGTGTAAAGGGTATGACCATTACTTGCGGCTCCTTGATTTGAATAGATACCGGCTTTATTATACCGAGCCAAGTTTATTTTGTAAAGCTCAAAATTTAGCACCTGGTGCGAAGCTAATCGGGCACCTGGTGCGAAGTTGAGATTGTACCTGTCCCTTTTCTATAAGAAATGGTTGCAATATTGTGATTTTGAATTATAATAAATCCTTAAAAAGAGGTGAAGCAATGCTTAAGAAATTACGCCATAAGAAAACAGCGAAAAAAATCTGGATTGTCCTCATACTCCTGATTGTGCCGGCATTCGTATTCTGGGGTTTCGGCAGTTTTATGCGTAACAAACAGGAAGCTACTTATGTCGGAATAATCTACGGCAAGAAGATAACGCCCCTGCAATATAAAGACGCCCTGGATGCGGTAAAAAACCAGGCAATCATCCAATTCGGGGATAATCTCTCAGAAATAGAAAAAAATCTCAACCTGGAATCTCAGGCCTGGGAAAGATTGATTTTGTTGGCCGAGGCAAAAAAACGAAAAATAAACGCAAGCGATAAAGAGGTTGTGGAATTAATCCAGGGCTATCCCTTCTTCCTGGATAAAAACGGGCGCTTTAATAATCAGGTATACTCCCAGATGCTGCAGTATGTCTTCCGCACCCAGCCGCGCGTTTTTGAAGAACAGGCCCGGCAAAACCTGGCTATCTCAAAACTTTACAAAAAACTTACCGACGATATACGCATATCCGAGGAAATAACCAGGCAAGAATACGAAAAAATAAACGAACAGATAGACCTGTATTATATTGCCGCTATACCGGCTGATTTTATAAAAGAGGTAAATGCCTCTGAAGAAGGCTTAAAAGGTTATTTCACAAAAAATCCCCTTAAATTCAAGCAGCCTGTTTCTTTTAATATAGAATACCTCTCTTTGCCCGCCAAAGATACAGACGAAGAGGCAACGCAGGATAAAATCAAGAAACTCTTCTGGCGCTTAAATAAAAGGGAAGATTTCGTAAAAGTAGCCAAAGCGTTTGGCCTGGAAATAAAGGAAACCGGATTTTTTAGCCAGACAGACCCTATCCCCGGTATTGGCTGGTCGCCGCAAATCTTCAGTTTGATTGCGAAATTAAAAACAGGAGAATTTTCACCGCCTATACGTATGGATAAATACTATTACATATTAAAACTGAAAGAAAGGAAAGAATCTTATATACCTGATTTCTTAGCGATAAAAGACAAAGTAGAAGAAGAATTTATCAGAGATAAATCGCAGGAAATCGCGCAAGAAAAAATAGAAAATTGCCTGAAAAAACTGCGGGAGTCATACCCGGATAAATCCAAGGCTGCGGATTTCAATAAAGCAGCTGATATTTATGGTTTAAAATCAAAATCGACCGGTATGTTTAAGTATGGCGGTTATATAGAGGGGGTCGGCGTATCGGATACTCTTTTTACTGCTGCTTTAAGCCTAAAAGGAAAAGAATTCAGCCAGATTATCAAGATGCCTTCGGGTTTTTATATCATCAGATTAAAAACAAAAACCCCTATTGATGAGGCTAAATTTAAAGAAGAAAAAGAAGAATTTGCTAAAAGATTATTGCTGCAGAAAAAAATAGAATACTTCACCGCGTTCATTGAGGAATCAAAGAGAAAAACGCAGGCGTTCCAAGAAAATCGCCTTCGGTAATAACCTTAAAGTGCGATTTTCAGTGGTTAGGAAAGTGCTTTATACTTTCCTACACCATAAAAAACTTAACTTATCTTAATGGAATTAACCGGGCACTGCTCGGATACTTCCTGCAGATTATGTAAAGCGCAACTTTGGGCTTTCACGTGGGCGATACCATCGCCTCCCACCTCGAATACTTCCGGGCAAGACTGTTCGCATAAACCGCACCCCACGCATGTGGAAACATCTACACTTACCTTACTCATCGTTATATCAACCTCCGTATTCAGCTGTAAGTTATAAGCGTTAAGCTATAAGCTTTTCAATATGTAAAATTAACTTTCTTTTTTTAGCTTACGGCTTACAGCTTAAAGCTGTTTTTTAAATTATCTCTCTAATAGATTTTCAAACGTCTCTTCGTGGTCTACTTCTTCGGATAATATATGCGTGACTAACTGATAAGTAACGTTGTCTTTGCCTAAAGTCTTCTTGGCGATTTTATTGTAGACATCGATCGCGCCTGCTTCAGCTTCTAAGACTATGCGTATAATCCTGTTGATATCGGAACTGTTCTTTGGCGGCATCATATAGGGACTGTTGGCGTTCTTTTCCAGTTCCATAGGATTGGCAATGGGTATGCCACCTAACTTAATAATCATATCCGCGACTTCCTGCGCATGTTCTAATTCATCTTTAGCGATCTTGTTCAAAAACTCCTGTATATCTTCGTAGGCCTTGCCTGAAACCATTAGTGCCATATACGTATAAAGATAGAATGCTAACCACTCATCCGCATATGCCTTGTTCAGGTCCTTGACCAGTTCCTTTAAACTCAATTCCACTATTGCCCTTGCTTGTTTACCCATTTTTACACCTCCTTTAATTGGTGTCATAGTATCAAAGTATCAAGGTATCAAAGTTTTTCTTTGACACTCTGATACATTGACACCTTGACACATTAAGTTTCGGCTTTTAGATTATATTTCTTAATGTTATTATCCGCGATCTCCTGAATCTTCCTTATTTCTTCAGGGTTAGCTAATATATGTTTAAACCTGCCCTGGGGTTTAAGGTATTCCTCTACGGGCTTAGGCTGTGTAACCTTACGCACCGCTGTCAATTGGCCATTTTCGTATTCAATCAAAGGATATAAACCCGTCTCTACCGCAAGCTTAGCGATTTGATAGGTCAGGTTAGTCTCATGGCGCCAGCCCAGAGGACAGGGCACGTGTATCTGGATATATTTAGGGCCTTTGATGGATATGGCTTTTTTTACCTTACGCTGCAGGTCCTGGGGAAATCCGACAGAAGCAGTAGCCACATAAGGTATGCCGTGGGCATTGGCGATCTCCGGCATGGGTTTTTTGGGACGGATATTGCCCTGAGATTTGCTGCCCGTGGGGCTGGTAGTAGTATTGGTATGAAATGGCGTCAGGCCGCTGCGCTGCACGCCGGTATTCATATAGGCCTCGTTGTCATAACAGACATACAAGATATCATGCCCGCGCTCTAACATCCCGGATAGCGCCTGCAGGCCGATATCGGCTGTGCCGCCGTCGCCTGCCTGGGCAATCACATTAGTAGTATCTTTTTTGCCTAAATAGATAAGGGCTGCCTCTACTCCGGAGGCGACTGCTGCGGCATTCTCAAAAAGGGAATGAATCCAAGGCACATTCCAAGCTGTCTCGGGATACTTGGTAGAAAATACCTCCAGGCATCCGGTGTTATTGACCACCACAGTATTACTGCCGGCAGCCTCGATGACTAAACGCGCCCCTAAAGACTGCCCGCAACCTGCGCAGGCAGTATGCCCGGGTTTAAACAAAGGGTTATTCTCCATATGCCTCTTTAAGCAATTCGGGTTTTAAATCAATGAACTCCAGATTAACTTCTTTCTGGTTTAATTTAGCGAATATATCTCTTATTGACTCAAGCGTGATATCCCTGCCGCCTAAACCCGCTACAAAACTGCTGATTATTTTAGGCGTTTTTTTCTTGCCGAAGAATGCCGCTTTTATCTCCACAGCCAAAGGCGCATAAGCGCCCAAAGAGACCGCCTTATCCAAAACAGCAACCTTAGGCACGTCTTTTAACATATCGTACACGCGGCTATAAGGAAATGGCCGGTAAGAAATAATTTTTAAGAGGCCGACTTTTTTACCCTTTGCCCTTTGCGCATCCACGGCTTCCTTAATCGTCCCGCATACCGAACCCATAGCCACAATGACTTTTTCCGCGTCCTTAATATAATACTCCTCAACCAGCCCGTCTTTATAATCCCGGCCGAACTGGCTCTTGAATTCCGCGCAAATCTCGGGGATCTTTTTCAAGACATCCTTAAAGGTCTCCTGAATGGCAAAACGCGCCTCCAGATAGCAATCCGGGTCTGCCAGTGGGCCCATAGTTAGCGGCTCGGCAGTATCTAACTTATACAAAGGTTTATAGGGAGGCAGAAATTTATCCACCTGATCCTGCTGGGGCATATCCACCGCTTCCATCCCGTGCGTCAATATAAAGCCGTCCATACAAACCATTACCGGAAGCATAATGGATTTATCCTCGCTTAAGCGGTAACCTAAGAGATGAAAGTCAATTACCTCCTGGTTATTCTCCGCGTATAATTGTATCCAGCCCGAATCCCGCAAGGATACAGAGTCCTGCTGGTCATTCCAGATATTAATCGGCGCGGATATCGCCCGGTTGGCGCAAGTCATAACTAAAGGCAGGCGCATCCCTGAAATATTAAAAAGCACCTCTGCCATATAAAGTAAGCCCTGTGAGCTGGTGGCAGTAAAAGCGCGCACGCCTGTAGCAACAGCGCCTAAGACTACCGACGCTGCCGAATGTTCGCTTTCTACGTTAACAAACTGGGAGTTCAGTTCTCCGTCGGCTACCATCTGGGCCAGCTCTTCTACTATGTGCGTCTGGGGAGTAATAGGATAAGCGGAAATAACTCCCGGCTTACAAAGCCTGACGATTTCGGCAACCGCGCGAGAACCTTCCAAAAACTCTTTCATCCGTTCGACAATCTCCTCCCTCCGTTCGCCGCTTGCTCAGGATGGCCCTCAAGCGAGCAAAGCGAGTCAAAGGGTCACTTCTTTTCTCCTTCAGTAACCTCTTCTACCATCTCGATATCGGCTTTGGGGCATATCTGAACGCAGAGTCCGCAGCCTTTGCAATAATTATAATCAGGTATATATGTGTTTTTTTCTTTACCCTGTATGCAATTTTCCGGGCAAATTAAGGCGCACATCTTACAGGCAATACAATTTTTCTGCAGGAATTTTGGCCTGGCCTTAACTCTCCAGGAGCCGGTCTTATCGCCTTTAGACTTAGCGGGTTTTACTATTAATGGTCCGAACATAACGTTTAAACTTTCAAACTTTCAAACATTTAAACAGCTTTCTTAATATATTCATATCCCTGCGTGATAGCCTGAATATTCCCTTCCTGCGCCTTGCCGGAAAACCGCTTTTTCACCACCTGCAATAGAGTGTCTAAATCTAATTCTCCTGTGGCAGCGGCAAAAGCCCCGATTAATGTAGTATTACCTAATGGCCGGCCTATGGCCTTCAGGGCAATTTCAGTAGCAGGGACCACAAATATTTTTTGTTTTGCCTTTACCTTGGGCGCTTCCGCGCCCTCTTTATCATTAATAATAGCTACGCCGTTCTCTTGCAGGCCGGAAAAACAATTAAAGCCGCGCATCAGGGTTGAGTCCATTACCAGAACATAATCGGGTTCATATATTTGGCTGCGCAGGCGCACAGGCTTGGCATCTACGCGCACAAAGGCATTCATGGGCGCTCCCATCCTGGCTGCGCCGAAATTCGGAAAGGCATAAGGGTACATACCTTTTAAAAAATAGGCATACCCTAATAATGCCGCCGTAGTAATCGCGCCCTGGCCCGCGCGCGCGTGGATGCGTATTTCTTTCACCCCGCCCTTCCTTTCTGTTCTATCCCAGCCCTCTTAGGAAGGGCGGGGTTCATCTAATCCCTTGCCTCCTTAAAAAAAGACTTCTCTATAATATAATTTTTAAGTTAACTTGTCAAACAATTTATTTTTAGGGAGTTTTTCCGATAGACGAGGATAACTCTGAAAGTAATCTAAATATATTCTCCGATTTCCGGATATCCAGCGTGCCCAGGCCGCAAGCCGGGCTGATTAAGAGCCTGCTTAACAATAAATCCTTATCCACGCCCTTTTTACCTAATATATCTATGCCTTCTTTGATCTTTTTTTCAAAGGATGCGACGGTCTCTTGGCCGGTAAATTCCTGTGTCGGCACTATGCCCCAACAGAGGATGCCTCCTCTTTTTAAGAAATCGTTGAGATTGCCTGCGTAAAGAACGAGTTTATCTAAAAAACCAAAGGCATCGAAATTGATAATATCTATGGCCTGGATATCCGTAAAAATAGACCAATCCGTATTGCCGCAGCAGTGGACTCCTATCAAGACATTATCGGACTTTATGGGGCCTGTAAGCTCCGATAACCCCTTAACCACATCCTCCCTGTTTATAGGCGTGTAGGCAGAGCCAAAACAGCCCAGATACGGCTCATCCAGGAACATAATTATCTTCTTGCCGAATTTTTTAAAAAGTTTTATCTGCCAGAGCGCCTTCATCTGCAGGCCTTTTAAAATTGCCTGCATAAACACGCTATCGTGTAAAAGCGCCTTCCCCTTTTCATCCTTTATGCTGGCGGCAAAAGTAAACGGCCCGGTAATCTGGCATTTAATAAACTCTATATTTTTTAGATCGGAATTCTCTAATCTCTGGTAAAATTTATAGAGGCCTAAGGCAAAATCCTTGCTTATTTTAAAATAATCCGTTTCGCCGGCAATTATACGCTCATAAAAAATTTCCAGTTCCTTGTCTTTATCTTCAAGCGCAGAAAAGAATAAACCTTCGCGCGCTATTCTTAAACAAGGTAAATTCTCGCTAAACTGCGCCACCATCCCTTCACGGATGTCGCGCTTGGGTAATTGCGGCCAGAAGGGGATATCCGGCACATATTTAAATATCACCTCTAATGCTTCGTCGGCATCCCGATACGGCAGGCTCCCTATTCCCGTAGCTAAGCCCCTTAGGCCTTTCATATACAGCTCCCTTATACTTTCTCTCTCCTTAAGTCCCCGCGCGGCCCGATTTCCGCTATATCTTTTAATTTAATTTTAAAGATAACGACACGCTCAGGAAACGTTAATTCAAAAGTCTCATGCCCCCGGCCCCTATAGAGGCCTTCGATAATACGCTTTGCCGAAAGATCTACTTCTCTTTCCCTGAACTCACTCATCATTTTATCATATTCAGGGCCCTTATCTATTATCTCAACCGCCCCATTTATCTGATAGCCTATCAGCGTATCCGGCTCCATAAATGACAGCGAGACACAAGGGTTAACCTTTAAATTCTCCCAGGTCTTGCCGATGGTATAATCAGCCAGATAAATAAAATTATTTTCTAATTTTAAGAAAAATTTAGGCGCGGCATTCGGCTGGCCGTTAAAATCAGCCGTAGCCACGCTGATAAACGCCCTGTTTTTTAAAAGTTTGGTTATCTTTACGGATAGCATACGCCTCCCTTTGCGGGATTACCTCAATCTTATGGCTAAATCCATTAATGTCCTGACCAAAAATGACCTGAAAAACAATATCGCCAAAAATGCAATTATCGGAGAAATATCTATCCCGAATCCTGCAGGCAGGATTTTCCTGATGGGATAGAGTATGGGTTCAGTAGTCTTATATAAAAATTGCACCAGGGGATTAAAGGGGTCCGGGCTTACCCAGCTGATTAACGCGCGCACCAGTATCAGCCAATAGAGTATTATTAGCACTACATCCAAAATTTTCGCTATGGCGATCAAGAAGTTACCAAACACAAACATCTTACTCTCCTATTAGCGGCTGTCTTGTCTTACTTTCCCACAGCACCGCTCGATTTTCCCCTCTTACGAGGCAGCGGGTCCTATCTTGGGTTATTATTTTAGTGTTTCGCTTCCGCGTGCTGAAAATCTTTGCCGTGCACTGCGGTTTACGTCTCGCTGTCGCTCGAGCCTTACCCGGGTAAGAGTAAGGTTACTCGGCTTTCGCTCGACGTAATCCCTTGTGCACTCCTGCCAAAGATTTTCTAATGCACGCTCCAGCAAAACACTAAAATTTATTCTAACTACTTACTCACAAATAAATCTGGCGAATTTTCATCTGGCTGCTAAGAATATTGTGTTTGCGGGTGACGCGGGAGATGCCTCGAGCCAAATTTGGCGAGAGGCGCTCACGCGGCAGGACCCGCTACCTCGTAAGCGAGAAAAGCGGCAGATTCATTTAAAATCCTAAATTTTCATTAACTAATATTACCTTCAGCCTGTCCGGAGTGACTTCTGCTTCAATAATTAAAACCTGACAGCACATCCTTTTATATTCGGGGAATAAACAGATCTCCTGGCGGCAGATACCGTCTTTAAAACAAGGCGTATTCCAGTTAAGCCGCTTGCAATTCAGGGGCGTGGCGTAGCACCTCGCCCGTTTTATTGCCTCCTGAATATCCGGCGCGATTTTATTCACGCCGGCAACGATAATTACATTCTTGGCATAGGAGATACCTGCCGTACGATTACCAAAACCGCTAAAAAAAACCAGCTCGCCTTTTTGCGAAATGGCATTAGCGCTGGCCAGGTAATAATCAGCAGCCGCGCCCTGCCTCCTTAAATTCAAACTCTCTTCTTTTGAAATGTTGTTTTTATACTGGCTGAATACCGGATTACCGCGGCCTTCTAGGCGCTTGACTATGCCTAATGCGTCAAGGGTTACTGAACCGGAAATACCGACGCTGCTGGCTAAAGGTATAATTTCCAGGATTTTTTCGGTTGCCTCTTCTTTATTCCCGCAATAAAGGCCGGCGATATTCCTTTTCTGCCAATTCTTAAGCAGATTTTCTATTTTTAGCTCCACCTATTGCCTCCTTCTCAGCTGAGAAGACAAGCTATGCCTTATTTTTTTTAACTGCGGGCTGATCAAAACCGGGTATTCTACCTTAAAATAAATATCCTTCAAGTCCCGCGTAATCTTAGAAAGGCTATCCCTGACAAATGCCCTTACCTTCTCTAAAGAGGGCATCTTATAAATTATCCTACCCTTCTCCACCACCTTTATCAGTAATGGCCTGCCTCTTATTTTTTCCTTATCTAAACCCAGGATGTCTTTTATAAAGTCGCCTCTTGCGCCCAGGACCCGAAAAACCTGTTTTCTCGACGGATAAGTAATTTTCCCTCGGCTTAATTTCATCGTAGGTAAGAATTTACCATTTTCGCCGGTAACCTCGCTTATTTTATAAACTACATCCAGGCAGGGCGCGTCAATGCTAACACCCATATTCGTCCCTACGCCGAAACTATCCGCCAAAACACCCTCATCCAACAGGTTTTTTATCCTGAACTCATCCAGATTGCCGCTGGCAAAAATCTTTACATAACTTAAAGCCGCCTGATTTAACATCTTCCTGGCTAATTTAGATAGACTTACGATATCTCCGCTATCCAGCCGGATACCCTGCATTTTATGCCCTATTGCTTTAAGGTAGAGGCCTATCCTGACGGCATTCTCAATACCCTTCTTTGTATTATAAGTATCCACAATCAGGGTCGTCTTCCCAGGGAAGGTATTAGCATAAGCGAGAAAACTATCCAGCTCATGTTTAAAAGACATCACGTAGGAATGCGCCATAGTGCCTATAAGGGGTATCCGGTATAATTTTCCTGCCAATACGCAAGAGGTCCCGCTGAAGCCGGCGATAAAAGAAGCGCGTCCTACCTTGATCCCGGCGTCAGAACCATGCGTCCTTCTTAAAGAAAAATCATAAACACCCCTGCCCTTAGCCGCTAAGACCACGCGCGAGGCCTTACTGGCAATCATCGTCTGTAAGTTTATGGTATTGAGCAGGAAACTCTCGATAATCTGGGCTTCGATGATCGAAGCCGTAACGCGTATAACCGGCTCATTGGCAAAAAATATACTCCCTTCGGGCATTGCCCAGATATCGCCCTTAAATCTAAAACGGCTTAAATAACGCAGAAAATCCTTCGAAAAAATCTTACGGCCCTTTAAATATTCCAGGTCCTCTTTGCTGAACCTTAAATTTCTTATATAATTCAAAACATCTTCCAGGCCGCAGGCAACCAGATACGCGCGGTTCTTAGGGAGCTCTCTGACAAACAAATCAAAGGTAGCCAGGGTGGCCCTTCGGTAAATAAAATAACTCTGGGCCATAGTCAATTCGTATAAATCTAATAATAATGGGTTGGGGTATTGCGGTGTCATTTTAAGGCGATATCCTCATACTTACTATGCGAGAAATAATTGCTGGAAGAGGCAATGTAGCCTGCTTTATTAATGTAGACATAAGTAGGCACTCCTATTACGCTATAACTATTGGCAACGGAGGCCTCTTTATCTAAAAGAACCTTATAAAATACCAGCCGGTTATTCATGAACCTCCCTACCTTCTCGGCGGGCTCCTCTATATTTATCGCCAATACCTGCGTATCATTCCGGGATATCTCTGCCTGTTTATCGTTTAGTTCTTTGAGCTCGCCCCGGCAGTAAGGGCACCAGGTCGTCCAGAAAAACAATATTATGGGTTTACCCTTTAAGGCGGCAAGAGAAATCTCTTTACCCTCTAAATCCAAAAGCATAAAGTCAGGCGCAGGCGCCAATTCACTAGTCTTAGGTTTAGGGGGGACTGCTGCGGCATAAGAAAAATTCTGCATTAATATCAGGCAGAAGATAAACAAAAGCGGTTTTTTTACCACATCAGCCTCCCGGCCATAATCAGGAAATATTCTCCGATTCCCAGCATGATAAAGCCAGAGAGTTTCTTCACCACCTTAAGCCAGGCATGGGATTTGGAGAGGTTCATAAAAATAGAGCTGAAGGTCCCGGTTAGGATCAAGAGAAAACCCATGCCGTAAGCAAAGACGAATAAAAGGCTGGCGCCATAAAATATATTTTGCCTGGTGGCCACATAAAGCAATATTGTGCCTAAGGCAGGCGCTGTGCAGGGGCTAATCACCAACCCAGAAGTAAGGCCAAGAAGAAAA
Organism: Candidatus Omnitrophota bacterium; assembly: GCA_028717245.1. Classification (NCBI taxonomy): domain Bacteria; kingdom Pseudomonadati; phylum Candidatus Omnitrophota; species Candidatus Omnitrophota bacterium. Next base: position 28,694 of record JAQUOD010000010.1, on the reverse strand, counting down.
ACAGAAAGGATACCGCCTGTCATTTTTATTTTATGCTGCAGGCGAATCCCGGAGAAATTGATATGGATGACGTCAAAAAAAGATAAGCCGGAGATAATACAGGCATTGCCTATAATCAGGAACGAAACAGGATGGGTAGAAATCCTGCCGAATAATCCTGCGCTAAGGGAGGCAACGAGCCCTAATATAGAATAGGTGACCGCAATGCCCGATACATAGACCAGGCTAAAGATGAACCCCCGCAGGCGCGAAGAGCCCGCCTCAACTCCGATAAAACCCAGGGTCACCGGCACCAAAGGGTAAACGCAGGGCGAAAAACTTAAACCCAAGCCGCCTAAAAAAGCGCCTATATAAGTTAAGGAATTATCTGGTAGAATCATTTAGCCACTTCAGGTATTCTTTATTTCCGGCGATAATGGGTAAGGCAATAACTTCCGGCACGCTATAGCTGTGCAGGGACTTCACCTTTTTTATCACCCAAGACAGGAGCGTTTTCCTGGTCTTAATTATTAAAAGTATTTCTCTGGCCCGATCTATTTTCCCCCGCCACCGGAACAAAGAATGCACACCCTGGATGATATTGACGCAGGCAGCCAACTTTGCCTTAATTAGCGCTGAAGCGATTTTTTCCGCCTCTTTCTTATGGCTAGCGGTGACAAAAATTATTGTATTCATTTTAATCTCTTCACTAATTTTGCTACTCTTACGCCTAATCTCAGGCATTGCTTGGTGGAGCGCGTATCCGGTGCGTCAATGGCTACTGCGCCGTAGTGGTCTCCCTGCGGGTCACCTTGAATAATCATACCATGAATAAGCATGGCCTTCAAGATATCTAAAACAGTGGTTTCATTGCCGCCGCCGATATTAGCAGAAGAAGAAAATGCCGCCCCGACTCTGCCGTCAAGTTTTCCGTGAAATTTGACCGATTCATCCAAAAGCCTTTTAATTTCATAAGCCATTGTCCCATAATAGGTAGGCGAACCTATGGCTATGGCTTCATACTGCAGTAATTCATCCGCCTTTACATCTTTTATCTCCTTGATAACTGTTTCTAATCCTTCTTTCTCAATGCCTTCTGCGACGGATTCTGCCATCTTTTTGGTGTTACCGCTACGTGAATAGTAAATAACTAATGCCCTGGCCATTTTTATCATCTCCTTTTAGATACGTTTGTGTCAAGGTATCAGAGTATCAAAGTTTTTTCTCTGACACTTTGATACACTGACACTTTGACACTAACTGTGTTTTTCCTCGATTTTTATGGACTTCATCTTACCGAACTGCGCGCAGGTATCAAAGATGATAGTCGGGTCATCGGTATATATACATACCTTAAAGTCCTCCCCTTTTATATCGTTATCCTGTAGGGCTTGCGAAATCTCTAAATTTTCGCCGAATTCTACTAAAGAATTCCTTAGGGTTTCCATAGGTATAGCCGGGAAGATATTTAAGATGAACTCCAGATGGTACTTATGCATTTTTAATCCTTCAGCATCATTACCGACATCATCCTGCCGGAAGAACCTTGTTCCAGGCGATAAGAAAAAAAATCCTTGTTATGACAGACAGTGCAAATGCCGCAGTCAAAGATATTCTCCTCTTTAACGCCTGAACCTAAGAGTTGTTTTCTGTTTATTACCGCTAAATCCAGATAATAACGCTGTCCCCTCTTGATAAATTCGCAAGGAGAAAAACCGCTCAATTCTTCTTTCACTTCATAACAGCAGCTTCTTATGACCGGGCCAAAACCTACTAAAAAATTTCCGGCATCGGTATGGAATCTTTCCCGCATTAATTTCACGGTTTCCCCAGAGATATTAAAGGAGGTACTACGCCAACCCGCATGTGCTAATCCGATAGCAGGCGTTTTAGGATCGTATAAAAATACAGGCAAACAATCTGCAGTCAATATCGCCAACGGTAAATTTTTCTTATCGGTTACCAAAGCATCCGTATCAGGGATAGCGGTATCACCAGATAAGGCGCCCCTGCCTTTATCATCCTCTCCCATATATCGGACTGTTTTACCGTGAACCTGTTTAGCACATACGAGGCGCTGATAATCAATGCCTAATGCCTTTAAAAAAAGCTTACGGTTTTCTAAAGAATCTTTGGTATCGCCGTAGCATAAAGACATATTTCCGCTAGCGCGGCTGCTGAAAGAATATACCAACCCTGCATCGGGGAATTTTTCAAATATACGATATTTCTTATTTTCTTCCGGCATCTTTAAGGGATATTGATTTCTATTGCCTTGTCCCTGGATTTCTCACCCTTGATAATCTTAACCTGGTATTTTTTCAGATGGAAATGTTCTGCCAACACCTCAATTAACTGTTTATTAGCCAGGCCTTCATGGGGGGATTGAGTAAGGTAAACTTTGAAATAATTATTTTCCTGTTTGACTAACGTCCTGCCTGCCTTGGGTATAACGCGGATATTGATAATCACTTCTTTTTTTGTATGCCGGTAGGAAAAGGCTGCGGCTTTAAAGCCTTAGATTTTTTAATTACTTGCCCTCTATCCGTTTATTGTCCTGGATATTGCTAAGCCGGTCGGAAAACCTATCCAGCTTCTTCTGGGTATCTTCGTATTTAGCGCTGGCCCCGGAAATATGCTTACCCAGGATATCAAAATCTTCCTTGAATTTATTGATTTCGATGGAGAGCATACTTAAATTCTTCAGTATATTTTTGGCGTTCTCCTCTATCTTTAAGCCTTTAAGCCCCAGGCAGATTACCTGCAGGTAAGCGTAAAAGGTATTGGGCGATACGGGGATGACCTTCTTGGACATACTGTAAGAAAAAATATCTTCCTTGATAATCACTTCATAATATACATTCTCCGCCGGGATATACATCAGCGCAAAATCATAGGTATTCTCCTGCGGCAGGATATACTTGGCGCTGATTTCCTCGACCCTGTTTTTTACGTCCTGGATAAATTTCCTGCGATAGGCGTTCTTCTCCTGCTCATCCTGGGTATCCAGCATCTTCTGGAAATTCTCTAAGCTGAATTTGGCGTCCACCGGGACCAGGCGTTCGCCTAAGCGGATCACCGCATCTACGGCATCGCCTGACTTAAAACGGTACTGCATCTGGTAATGCCCCTTCGGCAGGACCTGGGCTAATAAATTTTCCAGAAGCGCCTCTCCCATTGAGCCGCGGAATTTAGGGGCGCGCAGTAACTCCTGGAGGCTGGAGATATCCTTGCTTATCTCCACGATCTGCTGGTTAGTCTTTTCCAGTTTGCCCAACTGCTCTTTTACATTGCCGAAGACGGTTGTGGCTGAACCTAAGTTCTGGCCGATAATCTTATTGGCCTCTATCAACGACTGGTTCATCTGGTTCAGGCGTTCGCTAACCTGGGAGGAAATCTTTAAAACGAGGGCGATAATGACGAAGGATAATGCCAGAAATAATAAACCTATGAGCCAAAGCATAGTGTTATTATAGCACTCTCTTTTTCACTTATCAAAGCAAATAATCCTTTTTTATCCGCTTTATGCTTCTAAAAATATTGGTCTTGACGTCGGGGGAGACCTTCCTTAGGCCTTTGATGATATTGGCGACCCTGGTGCGGTTTGAAGTAATAGAGTTGGGGCAGACACAGGTTTCATGGGGCAGGTTTTCAAGCCCGGCAAAACGCTTAATCATATCTTCTTCCACATAGGCAAGGGGCCGGATAAGGACAATCTTTCCTTTGAACAATACCTGCCTGGGCGACATTGCCGAAATCTCGCCGTTAAAAAATAAATTCATCAAAATCGTTTCTATAATATCGTCTTTGTGGTGGCCCAGGGCAACCTTACTGCAAGCGAACCTGTCTGCTACCTCAAAAAGGGACTTCCTTCTGTTCCAGGAACACCAGAAACAATTGATATCTTTACGCCTGGCCTTCCTGAGTATATCTACCTTTTCAATGTGGTATTTGACCCCGATTTTTTTAAAATATCCCGTTAATGCCCTGGCGCAGGAACGCGGATAACCTAAATCTATATGCACGGCCAATACTTCATATTTTATGGGCACGAATTTCTGGCGGTCAACTAAGAGACGAAGGAGCGTCAGGCTATCCTTGCCTCCGGATACTGCCACGGCGATTTTATCGCCTTCAGAGAGCATCTGGTAATCCATAATCGCCCTGCCCACTCTCTTAGAGATATAGAACTCCGGGCCCTGCAATACTGCCATTTCTCCTCTCTTCTATAGGGACGGTTCTCAACTTAATCGGAGAAGTGTCCCTTTTTGGGGACACTTCTTGCTTTGGCTTGAGAACCGTCCCTAATATATTATACGGCTACGCTGAAGCGGTCAATATAAATATGCAGGGGGGACTATTTTTTGGGCTGCAGGAGTTGCAGGAATTTAGTAACCATGCGGGGGTCAAACTGGGTACCAGAGCCCTTACTGATTATCTTAAGGGCTTCTTCTATGGAATATGCCTTGCGGTAAGGACGGTCAGAGGTCAAGGCCTGATAGACATCTGCCAGGGCAATTACGCGCGCCCCTATGGGTATTTCTTCTCCTTTTAAGCCGTTAGGATAACCCCGGCCATCCCATCTTTCATGGTGATAGAGGATAAGGGGGATTATATTATGCAGGAATTTAATCGGCCGGATAATATCTACGCCGATCTGCGGGTGTTTTTTAATCTCTTCGAATTCCTGCCTGGTCAGCTTTAATTTTTTAACCAGGATCTTTTCGCTGATACCGATTTTTCCCAGGTCATGCAGTATAGTCCCCTGCTTAATCTGGTCTATCTCCTCTTCGGTTAAACCTAATGCCCGGCCAATTTGCGTGGCATACTGCACGGTCTTCTCTACATGCTCACCCGTAGAATGGTCTTTTAATTCAATGGTCTTGGCAAAGGCAAAGACTGCTTCAATAAGGCTCTGATTCGTGCGCTTAGTCAGTTTTTCTATCTTATCCTGCAAAGATTTTACATTGGGTTTGACTTTACCACTCCTGCCGTTTTGCGATTCCCGGCGTTCTTTTTTATTTATGTCCAGAATAGAATATACATTATTACCGCCGTATTCCTTAACCTTGCTTAAGATCTCGTCGGTTATCGCCACCAGGTCCATGCCCTTGTTTATCCTATCTTCAGGGTAAGAAGCTACGGCAATGCTTAATTTCAATTTTACCGTCTGGTTCTTGTCTCCGAAATTATACAGATTGATGGCATCCAGAATCCTCCGGGCCAATGTTAAGGCTTGCATTCTGTCTATACCGGGGGAGACGATCATAAATTCCTCCCCCCCGAACCTAATCACGATATCGTATTGGCGCACTACCCCCTTCAGCTGCCTGGCCAGCTGCTTCAACACCAGGTCTCCAAAAAGATGACCGTAAACATCATTTACGGACTTAAAATAATCTATATCCAGCATCATTACGGAGAGCGGATGGGCGTATCTTTTGGCGCGATGGAATTCCGCCTCAATTACTTCTCCCAGGTAACGATGATTAAAGAGCCCGGTGTGGGGGTCACGTAACACCAGCTGTTTCAGCTTCTGGTTAGACTTTACCAGCTCTTTATTCAATAACTCCAGCTCCTGCCTTGCTTTTTTGCGTTCGGTGATGTCCTCAATAACTCCGTCTATCCATTGAGGCTTGCCGTTATTATCAAAATTAACTTTTGCCGTTACGGCGGCCCAGATAGATGAGCCGTCTTTCTTTTTCATCCTGAGTTCTTCTTCCTGCGCAAAATTTGTTTTTTTAATTTTCTCTATGAACCTCGCCCTGTCTTGCGGGTCCTGGTATAACTGCGAAACTTCTATTTGCATCAGCTCCTCAGGAGAGCCATAACCAAACATTTTGGCCATTGCCGGGTTCACCTTGAGGAAACGGCCATGCAGTTCGGGCGTGTTTCTATATACGCCGATATTTACATTGTTCACCAGGCTACGGTACTCTTCTTCGCTCTGCGTCAATGCCTCTTGCGCCTCTTTACGGTAAGTAACATCAAGAGCAAAGCCGATTACTCCTACGATCTCTCCTTTTTCATTTCTGTAAGGTATCTTATCCGTTTCAACCCATATCTTGCCCTTTGCAGTAATCAAGGGTTCAATAATGCCTGTTTTAGGCTCTCCCGATTCCATAACTTCTTTATCGTCGCACCAATAACCATCTGCCTGTTCAGGCCAAAGCTCAAAGCAGGACCGGCCTTCTATTTTCTCCTTGTTTAAACCCATAGTTTCAATAAAGGCCCTGTTGACATGGACCATCCTGTTATCTTTATCTTTATAAAAAATCATAGCCGGGATGGAATCAAAAATAATCTGCAGCTCTTCTTGTTTTTTTTGTAATTCCTCTTCTGTCCAGCTACGCTTAGCTGCCGCAGAAGAAATAGAGGTATCCTTCTTATGTGAACCCATCGGCTTACTCCTTAGAAGTTAGAAAAATGCTTAATAAAGAGGCAGGAATATATGAATTATCTTGGCTGCCCAGAATATAGAAAAAATGGCTGCCAGGGACAGGAACGGACCATAGGGCAGGGTGTGGTCTTTTTTCACGATGAGATTTATCACGCCTATAACTACTCCGAAGAAAGACGCGAGAAAAAAAACTAAAATTACCTTCTGCCAACCCAAAAAGGCGCCGATCATGGCTAATAGTTTTACGTCGCCTAAGCCCATAGATTCGGTTTCGCCCTGGATAGGCGGCTTTTTAAGAAGCTTAAAATAGATTAAGTCAAATAAAAAACCGGTAAGGTAAATAATCCCGCCGCCGGTAATAATACCCAAAAGGGAATTATAGAGGGGTTGCGGGTTATAGCTTAGGGGTTTTAAAGCAAAGCCCTTAACCGAGGTCAAAATGAATCCTAAAATCATGCCGCCGATAGAAACTTCATCGGGGATAATACGGTGCTGTATATCCACAAAGGTAGCAATAACCAAGGCGCAGGCCAAAACCATAAAGACCACAAAATCATAACTCAGGCCATAGTGTTTAAAAAGCGCGAGAAAAATTATTGCGGTCAATAGCTCAACCAAGGGATACCTCAATGATATCCTTTCTTTACAAAAACGGCATCTCCCTCTCAAGAGCAGGTAACTTAAAAAAGGGATATTATCATATGCGGGGATCTTCTTCTGGCATTTAGGGCAATGGGAATGCGGCCAGACCACGGATTCGCCTAAGGGCAGGCGGTGGATACAGACATTTAAGAAACTTCCGACGATAGAGCCGAAAATAAATACTAAAATTTTCCCTGTCATTTATTTATGGCTTCGCTTAGCGCCTGGCGCATAACTTCAACGGGCGCCTTCTGTCCCGTCCAGAATTCAAAGGATTCAACCCCTTGATAAAGAAGCATGCCTAAGCCGTTAGCTACGCAGCTGCCTCCTGCTCTAGCGATTTTCAGTAATTTGGTTTCCTGGGGATTATAGATTAAATCATAAACTAATAACCCGCCGGATAAAGGAATATCTTCTATCGGGCAGGGGTCGCTTTCTTTCATGCCTATTGGCGTGGCGTTCACCAGCAAATCAACATTTTTCAGGTTGAGTTGCGCTACGGAAGGCGCCGCTATAAAATCTATCCCCTTAAAATTTTCTTGCAAATGGCTGATTAGTGCCGATAGTTTGCTTTTATCTATGTCATAAATAGCTATACCCTTAGGCCCCTTCTTACTTAAAGATACGGAAACTGCCCTTGCTGCTCCTCCAGCTCCTATGATGGCAATATCTTTCCCTGCCGGATCAAATTTTAAATCCTGTATCAGATGTTCCAAGAAACCGGCTCCGTCAGTATTGAAACCCTCTAGTTTTTCACCTGAACATTTTATAGTATTTACCGCGCCGATTAATTTTGCTTCTTCGGATAGATTATCCAGAAAAGGCATGACCTTTTCTTTATAGGGCACGGTTACATTGAGGCCGAAAATATTATTTTTTTTAACCCCGCTAAGGAAGCCTTCCAACTCTTCTGGTTTTAATTCGAATAGTTTATATTCAGCGTTGATATTTAAGGCTTGGAATGCGGCGTTGTGCATTGCCGGTGAGAGGCTGTGTTTGACGGGATACCCGATTAAGCCGTAGATTTTTTTAGCGGATGGGTTGTCAGTCATTACCTTTTTTAGGGAGTGAAAACTAAAGGCTTTCGATTTTATTGAGGGCATTAATATAAGCCCTGATAGATGCCTCGATGATATCGGTACTTGAGCCGCGGGCAGTAACTACGCGCGCCTTGGCCTTTAACTTCAGGCTCACTTCTCCCAGGGCATCCTTACCTTTAGTGACTGCTTCTATCCGGTAGTCCTGAAGCTCGCCTTTTATGCCCGTAGCTTTATCAATGGCCTTAAAGCAGGCATCCACCGGGCCATCTCCGGAAGATTTCGCTGAGATAACCTTATTTTTATATTTTAGGCTTACTTTAGCCAAAGGGGCAATCCTTGTCCCGGAATTAATCTCAAAACTCTCAAAGGCCCAAACGGGCTTTACGGCCTTGGTTTCGTCTTCTACTATGGAGATTAAGTCGTCATCAAAAATATTTTTCTTCTTGTCAGCGAGTTCTTTAAATCGCACAAAGGCCTTATTCAGCCTGGTTTCGTCCAGATGAAACCCTAAAGTCTTCAGCCTTTGACGGAAGGCATGCCTGCCAGAATGTTTTCCTAAAATCAAGGAACTTTCGGAGATACCGACATCGCGGGGATCCATAATTTCATAAGTAATCCTCTTCTTTAATATCGCGTCCTGATGTATGCCAGCTTCATGGGCAAAGGCATTCCTGCCGACGATAGCTTTATTAGGAGACACCGCAAAACCGGTGACCTTACTCACCAGGCGGGAGGTCGGGTATATTTCCGTAGTACAGATATTAGTATAAAAATTACCAAAAACATCGTGGCGGGTCTTCATAGCCATAATTATTTCTTCTAACGAAGCATTCCCTGCGCGTTCGCCGATACCGTTAATCGTGCAATGCACCTGGCGTGCGCCGGCAAGAACCGCAGAAAGGGAATTTGCCGTTGCCAGGCCTAAATCATTATGACAATGGATGGCAATCACCGCCTTATTTATATTCGGGACATTCTGCTTAATATCTGTAATCAGGGTAAAAATTTCCTGCGGATAGCTGTAGCCGACCGTATCGGGAATATTAATCGTGCGTGCGCCCTCACCTATAGCCATTTCAACCATGCGGAATAGAAAGTCTTTATCTGTACGAGTGGCGTCTTCCGGAGAGAATTCAATATCAGCACAGAATTTTTTAGCCTGCCTGATAGAATCCCGGGCAATAGCTACTATCTCATCTTCGGCTTTTTTAAATTTATACTTTAAGTGGATTTTAGAAGTTGCCAAAAATAAATGTATACGCGGATGCCTCGCCCTTTTTACGGACTTGCCGGCGGATTCAATATCTTTATTAATGCAGCGGGCAAGGGCACAGACAGCGCTTCTCTTTGCTTTTTTTGCGATAGCGCTTACTGCTATGAAATCATCCGGGGAAGCAACAGGGAAACCCGCTTCAATAATATCCACCCCCAGCTTTTCCAGCTGGTTAGCCACTTCCATTTTCTGGAAGCTGTTCATTGACGCCCCCGGCGCCTGCTCCCCGTCGCGTAATGTGGTATCAAAAATAATTATCTTTTCCATGTTATCAACATAAGGTACAGGTACAATCTTGATTCCGCACCAGGTGCCCGATTGGATTTGCACCTGGTGCAAAATTTACTTCTTCATCCAGGGCATCATCTCTCGAAGTTGCTGCCCGACTTTTTCTATGGGGTGTTCATCGCCTGCTTTTAATAAACTATTAAAGTTCGGCCTGCCTGCCTCATTTTCTTTAATCCACTCGCGGGCGAACTTTCCGGATTTGATATCTTTTAAAAGTTTCTTCATAACCTTACGCGTCTTAGCAGTAATAATCATCGGCCCGCGGCTTAAATCGCCGTAACAGGCAGTATTGGAGACCCGGCGGCGCATCCCGGATATGCCTGTCTCCTGAATCAAGTCGGTAATTAATTTCAATTCGTGCAGGACCTCAAAATAGGCAATCTCAGGTTGATATCCGGCCTCAACCAGGGTATCAAACCCGGCCTTAATCAGTTCCGTGACCCCGCCGCAGAGCACTGCCTGTTCGCCGAATAAATCGGTTTCGGTCTCCTCATCAAATGTGGTCTCAATTACTCCTGCCTTAGTGGCCCTGATAGCCTTGGCATAGGCTAAAGCTATCTGCTTTGCTGAGCCGCTTGCATCCTGAAAAATTGCTACCAGAGAGGGCACGCCTTTACCTTCTTCATACATACGCCTGACCAAAGCACCCGGCCCCTTAGGTGCAATCATAAAGACATCCACATTTTTCGGGGGCTTTATCTGTTTAAAACGGATATTAAAACCGTGGGAAAAACATAACGCCTTGCCTTTTTTTAAGTTTGGCTTGATGCTCTCTTTATAAACCTTGGCTTGGACATGATCCTGGGTGAGAATCTGGATGATATCCGCAGCCCTGGCTGCTTCAGCAGCAGGAACCGGCGTAAAATCATCCTGCTTTGCCTGTTCAAAATTGGGTGTTCCTTCTAATTCGGAAATAATCACCCTGCATCCGGAATCGCGTAGGCATAGGGCCTGGCCCCGGCCCTGAATACCATAGCCGATAATCGCGATTGTCTTATCTTTCAAGAGATTTAAATCCGCATCCTGATCATAGTAAATTTTTGCCATTGTTTACCCCTTTCGTAAATTTAATCAATACGCTATTGCAATCCTGCCTGTCCTGACCAATTCTTTAATCCCGAAGGGTTTCAAATCTTCAAGCAACCCCCTGATTTGATGCTGGTCGCCTATAGCTTCTAATATAGCGGTATCACCCTTATGCTGGATTATTTTTGAAACATATTTATTGATAATATTGTCTAACCTAGCCTTATCCTTCGCCGAATAATTGATTTTCAGCAAGATCAGCTCGCGTTCAACATGCTCTTTCTTGGTAAAGTCAGTTACCGTAATTACGTCTATAAGTTTATTCAACTGCTTCTTTACCTGCTCTAAGACCTTCTCATCCTCTGCCTCTACCACTATAGTCATATAAGAAGTACCCGGCTCAAGCGTCTCGCTTACCGCTAAAGAAGCGATATTATATCCGCGCGCGCTGAATAATCCTGCAATGCGCGCTAAAACACCGAACTTGTTCTCTACTAAGACCGATATTGTGTGCCTCATTATGCCAACCCCTCTATCATCCTGTTTATGGCCTCGCCTGCCGGAACCATCGGGTAAACATTCTCTTCCGGCTCGACGCTAAAATCAATGAAAACCGTATTGTCTATGGCAAGCGCCTTTTCGATTGCCGGACGGACATCTTCTTTTTTGGCAACCCGTATACCCTCTGCCCCGTAACTCTCTGCTAACTTCACGAAATCAGGCGAAGTGATACAGACTTGCGAATAGCGTTTTTTATAAAATAATTCCTGCCACTGCCTGACCATGCCTAAATATCCGTTATTTAAAATGGCTACCTTTACGTTTATTTTATTACAGACGCAGGTGGCCAGTTCCTGTATGTTCATCTGGATTGAGCCGTCTCCGGCAATATCAATCACGGTTTTATCAGGGCATCCTATCTTTGCGCCCATGGCCGCCGGAAAACCGAAGCCCATCGTGCCTAACCCGCCGCTGGAGATGAATGTGCGCGGATGGTCGTATTTATACCACTGCGCCGCCCACATCTGGTTCTGGCCTACTTCAGTGGTTATAATGGCGTTGCCCTTGGTAACTTCATAAAGCTGCTCTACCACATATTGCGGCTTAATTTTTCCGTCATCTTTATATTTTAAAGGGTATTTTCTCTTTAGGCCCTCTGCTATTTTTAACCATTCACTCGTATCAGGGGCCTTCTTTAGCTGCTCCAATAATTCACCGATTATATTCCGGGCATCTCCTACTATCGGCACATCAACCTTAATATTCTTACTAATCGATGCCGGGTCAATATCAATGTGGATAACTTTTGCTCCGGGGGCAAAGGTATCAATTCTTCCGGTGACGCGGTCATCAAAACGCGCGCCTACTGCGATGATTATATCCGCCTCCATGATGGCGTGGTTAGCATAACCTGTGCCGTGCATACCCAGCATACCTAAGGAGAGTTTATGCGTAGCAGGGAAAGCGCCTATGCCCATTAGGGTCCAGGTAACCGGCGCCTGAATTTTTTCCGCCAACTCTCTTAATACGAAACTTGCTCCGCTAGTAATAATCCCGCCTCCGATGTAAAGGATGGGTTTTTTTGCCTGCGCAATCAGCTTAGCTGCTTTTTTAATCTGCCCCGGGTGGCCGTAGTAGGTAGGTTTATAACTGCGGATGTCTACTGTTTCCGGCCAGATGAATTCCGTATCCTGCATCTGGATATCCGAAGGAATATCAATCACTACCGGGCCGGGCCGGCCGCTTGAGGCAATATAAAAGGCCTCGCGTACAATCCGCGCTAAATCCTTTACGTCTTTGACCAGATAATTGTGTTTGGTGATGGGACGGGTAATCCCGGTAATATCTGCTTCCTGAAAGGCATCATTACCGATCAGAAAAGATTTGACCTGTCCGGTGATTGCCACCAAGGGAATAGAATCCATATAAGCATTGGCAATGCCCGTGGCCAGATTGGTTGCGCCGGGGCCGGAAGTTGCAAGGCAAACCCCTGTTTTTCCCGTTGCCCGGGCGTATCCGTCTGCGGCATGGGCTGCGCCCTGCTCATGGCGGGTTAAAATAAATTTTAGGCCCGCGTCATAAAGCTTATCAAAAATAGGCAGGACCTGTCCGCCGGGATAGCCGAAGATTACTTCTACGCCTTCGCGCTTTAAGCACTCAATTAATATCTGCGCACCAGTCATTGTCGTAACTCGTAACTCGTAACTCGTAACTCGTAATCTAAATCACTACCGATTACTAATTACCAATTACGGGCTACAATAATATCGCTCCCTTATCCGCTGAACTGACCAGTTTAGAATACCGCGCCAGATACCCAGTCTTGATTTTTGGCGCAATCGGCTTCCAACCCTTAAACCTCTTTTCTATCTCGGCTCTGGCCAGCTTAACTTCTAATTTCCTCTGCGGTATATCTATAGTAATTATATCACTGTCTTTTAAAATAGCAATGGGGCCGCCGGCTGAAGCTTCAGGTGAAATATGCCCGATGCAGGGGCCTTTTGTGCCTCCTGAAAATCTTCCATCAGTAATCAACGCGACTGAATCCGCTAAACCCATGCCCACGATGGCCGAAGTAGGGGCAAGCATCTCACGCATGCCCGGCCCGCCTGAGGGGCCTTCATAACGGATAACAATGCAATCGCCTTTTTTTATCTTGTGCGCCAGGATGGCCTGCATAGCCTCTTCTTCCCGGTTAAAAACCTTCGCCCGGCCAATGAACCGCATCATCTTAGGGCTCACTGCTGACTGCTTCACCACAGCCCCCTCAGGCGCGAGATTCCCGTATAAAACCGCAATCCCGCCCTGTTTATGATAGGCGCTCTTTAAAGGCCGGATGACTTCCTCGTCGAAAATCCGGGCGCCATTAGCAATATCAAATATCCTCCTGCCGCTAGTGGTTATTGTATTATTTAATTTACTCTTTAAGCGTTTGAGCACCGCGGGGATACCTCCGGCATATTCCAAATCTTCCATAAAATGCTCACCTGACGGCTCTAAGTTAGTAATATGCGGGGTTTTTTTACTGATGTTGTCAAATGTTTTAAGGTCTAATTTTATCCCTGCTTCATGGGCAATACTCATTAAGTGTAACACCGTATTACTTGAGCCGCCCAAAGCCATATCCACCACAATGGCATTCTCCAAAGATTTTTTGTGAATAATATCCAGCGGTTTGATATCTTTCTGGATTAATTCCACGATACGCTCGCCGCTGGCTTGGGCAATACGGCGCTTCTTAGCAGAAACTGCCAGGCCCGTGGCGCATCCGGGCAGAGACATCCCCATTGTCTCGGTAATACAGGCCATGGTATTTGCCGTATACAAACCCTGACAGGAACCGGCTCCGGGACAGGCCTCCATCTCTAAACACGCCAACTCTTCGTCTGAAATATCGCCTTTTTTCGCCCTGGCTAACCCCTCATAAGTATCGTGCACAAAAGCGAGTTTACGTTGTTTATAACGGCCGGAGAGCATGGGCCCGGCAGTCACAATAATCGCCGGGATATTCAAACGCGCTACACCCATCAGCATACCGGGGGTGATTTTATCGCAATTAGTCAAACAAATAATTCCGTCTAATTGATGGGCATTACAGACAGCCTCAATAGTATCCGCTACTATTTCTCTTAAGGCCAAAGGGTAACACATCCCTAAATGGCCCATGGCAAGGCCGTCGCAAATTCCGGGCACGCCGAATAAAAAAGGCGCGCCCCCTCCATAACAGATGCCGCGTTCAATAAAACGCTCTAAATCCCGCATGCCGATATGGCCGGGGATTAAATCCGTAAAAGAACTGGCTATGCCGATAAAAGGCCTGTTTAAATCTTTCCTGCTTAGACCTGTAGCATGCAAAAGCGCCCGGTGAGGAACCCGTTCTAAACCTTTTTTGATTTTATCGGAACGCATATTTTCACCTCTCTTTTTAGGGACGGTTCTCAAGTCAACCGAGAAGTGTCCCTTAGGGGACACTTTTAACCGTAATTGAGAACCGTCCCTATTATTACGTCCCTACTATTAATCCGCCCCTTCCCCGTCGTGCTCAAGCGCGGGAGTGTCTTTACGTTTACGCGAAATCACGCGTTTTAAAGTGACGTATTTATCTACCAGGCCTTTATTATTTATTGCGTTTAACTGCTTAAAGAGGAATTCAAATTTATTTTCGATTTCTCCTGCGATAGCCTCGCGCTTCTCTTGCGGCAAAGACATAATTTCTTTCTTAAAGGGGCCTAAGGCTTTTTTGCGTGTCTTATAAAAGAATTGCTCTTCGGTTTCGCCTTCTTTTTTCTCGGAGGCAGCGTTAGTTTTAAGCCACTCATAGATCCTCATCTTTAAATCCTGCGGAAAATGTTTACTCTCGTAAATCATATTCTGGAATTCCGTGGCCAGGTGCACTTCCGCGGCATCGCATTCGGCAAATTTATGGAATGCCTCAGCCGGCAGAGTGGATGCGCCATGCTGCACTGCCCCGGCAAGGCCGTATTCCTTTTTGGCAATCTCTGACAGCGCCTTAAGCGTAGCAAAATCCAACTTTACCTGGGCTACTGTCCCGTCCGGCAAAACCACTCCGCCGTGAGAAGTGCCGGTCTGGATAGAAATTTTACTTATACCCAAGAGCCCTTTACGCAGCCTCTCCTGATAACCGCTCATAAATGCCATCAAGTCTTCGGGCGTAGAATTCTGATGCCCTACCTCGCCTATCTCTCCGCCGACGGAGACCGTAATGCCCTTTGGCTCTATGCGCCGGATGAACTGGGTAAGTTTGGCGCAGACTTCATAATTTAAATACTGCTGCTTTTTGACATCAGGCCTGGATAAATCGACCAGCGTAGAGGAATCGATATCAATGTTATAAAAACCGGCGTCTATGGATGCGCTGATCAACTCCTGCAATCCCTGCATCTCCTTATCGGGATTCTCTGAATATTTTTTAGCATTGGCCTGAAAGTGGTCGCCCTGGATAAAAACCGGTCCGGTGAAACTTTCTTTTATGGCTGCCGCTAAGATAACGCTGGTATATTCCACAGGCGTTTGAGCAGTATAGCCCATTTCAGACTTGGCAATTTCAAAGATAAAAGCCCCGGAATTATTCTTTTTGGCCACCCTGAATATCGCCTTGGCCAAATCATAAGTCATGGCCCTTAAATTTATAGCCGGCACAGTAAAGCCGCCGAATTCGCCCTTACCGCGCGCCATATAGAATTCATGGATACTGGAAGGATAAATTCCTTTTTTGTAAGCGGTATCAAGTATTTTTTTAGCCAGCTTTTTCTTTAAAAGCGGGTCATCACTTTGGATTAAATCCAGGGCAATCTTTTCAATATCGAGCGGCCTTCTTCCCATAGCAGAATTCCTCCTTAGGTTAATATCTTGATTAAATCGTACCAATAATTAAAATTCAGTTCTTTCTTTTGTATAGCAAATTCAAAATCCACGGCAGTCATCTTACTGCAACAAAAACCCACTGCCTTATCCTTTTCTCCCTTTAGCAAACAATTCACTGCTTCCTCGCCAAAACGCAATGCCAAATCGCGGCTGATAGCTGTGGGCCGGCCACCCCTCTGCACATGGCCTAAAACTACCGCCCGGGTTTCTAAACTGGTTGTCTCGGTTATTTTTTTGGCGATATCTTCAGCTGAACCTGCGCCTTCGGCAACCACAATAATCCAGCTTATTTTACCCCTGATATTGCCATTCACAATATTATGGCAAATCTCATTAGTGTCAAACCTTCTCTCCGGTATAATTACGTCTTCGCAACCGCCAGCAAGGGCTACAGCCAAGGCAATAGAGCCACTATCCCTGCCCATCACCTCCACCACGAAAATCCTCTCCATGGAAGTTGCTGTATCGCGAATATTATCAATAGCATTAAGCGCTGTATTTATCGCTGTGTCCCAACCAATAGTCATATCTATGCCGTTAATATCATTATCAATGGAAGCGGGAATACCAATGCAAGGCACATTGTATTTCATACCGAAGATGTGCGCAGCCTCAAAGCTGCCGTTACCGCCGATAACCACCAAACCGTCTATAGCCTTATTCTTTATGGTATCAAAAGCTCTTTTCTGTCCCTCTTCGGTGGTAAATTCCGGGCAGCGGGCAGTCTTGAGGATAGTGCCGCCCTGATTGATAATCCCCGAAACAGAACGGTGATCCAGCAGCTTCATCTCTTCATTAATCAATCCCCACCAGCCGCGGAATACCCCCATTACTTCCAATTTTTTATTTACAGCGGAACGCACGACGCTGCGTATCGCCGCGTTCATACCCGGGGCATCGCCACCAGTAGTCAAGACTGCGATTCTCTTTATCATAGCTTTTTGGTTTTTGGCACCAGGTGCGGATTCAATCGGGCACCTGGTGCGGATTTAAGATTGTACCTGTCCCAGAGGTTACGTTCCCATCTCCCAACTGGCAAGATACCTTTTTTGCTCTTCAGTCAATACATCTATTTTAATACCCATTGACCTCAGTTTGAGCATAGCGATATTCCTGTCAATGGCCTCGGGGACATTGTAAACTTCTCTCTTTAATTTCTTATGGTGCCTGCTGATATACTCGGCACTCAAGGCCTGGTTAGCAAAAGACATATCCATAACCTGGGCCGGATGGCCTTCGGCAGCGGCCAGATTGATCAGCCGGCCCTCGCCTAAAAGATAGATCCTGCGGCCGTCTGCCATGATATACTCATCGACAAAATCGCGGATGCGTTTTTTCTTTCTGTTTAACTTTTCCAATGCCGGTATATCTATCTCCACATTGAAATGCCCGGAGTTAGCCACGATAGCGCCGTCCTTCATCGTTTTAAAATGCTCCTTGCGGATGACATTGATATCCCCGGTAAGGGTAATGAAGATATCGCCGATTCTCGCCGCATCGCCGATCGGCATCACCCGGTATCCGTCCATGCTTGCTTCCAGGCCCCGTAAGGGGTCGACTTCTACTACAATTACTTTAGCGCCCAGGCCCGATGCGCGCATGGCTGCACCCTTGCCGCACCAGCCATACCCGCAGATGACCACGTTTAAGCCGGCGATTAAACGGTTGGTGGCGCGGATAACTCCGTCGAGCGTAGACTGACCGGTACCATAACGATTATCAAATAAATGCTTGGTTTGCGCATCATTAACCGCAATAATCGGATATTTGAGCACGCCTTTTCTTTGCATCGCGCGTAACCTGATTACCCCGGTAGTTGTCTCTTCCGTACCGCCGATAACCTGACACTTTGACACTTTGACACTTTGACACTCCTTATGAATCATAGATACCAAGTCCGCGCCGTCGTCCATAGTAATATTCGGGCGGGCTTCTAGTACGGCCTTTATGTGTTTATAATAAGTTTTATTATCTTCTCCCTTAATTGCAAATACAGGGACCTTTAAATCTGTTACCATTGCCGCGGCAACATCGTCCTGGGTTGAGAGCGGATTGGAAGCGCAAAGATAAACTTCGGCGCCTCCAGCTTTAAGCGCCCTGACTAAATTTGCCGTTTCGGTAGTAACATGTAAACAGGCAGCCAGGCGCACGCCTTTTAAGGGCTTTTCTTTGGCAAAACGCTCTTCGATCAAACGCAATACCGGCATATCCTGCCTGGCCCACTCGATACGTAATGCCCCCCTCTTTGCTAGTTTGATATCTTTGATGTCGTATTTCATGTAAACTCCCTTCGTTGATAGCTACATAAAAAGTCATAAGTCATAATTAAGCTGTAAGTTATAAGCTGTAAGCCAAAGGTAAAAGCATTTAGCTTATGGCTTATGGCTTAAGACTTTTACAACCTCGCCGCTTGTTTCTTTAGTGCCGCCACCTTATCCGTTAACTCCCACTTAAAGTCCGAATCGTCCCGGCCAAAATGCCCGTAGCAGGCGGTCTTTCTGTAAATGGGCCTTAAGAGGTCCAGGGAACTGATTATTCCTTTAGGCGTAAGTTCAAAATTCCCGCGGATAAGTTTTTCAAACTTCTCGTTACTTAATTTACCCGTGCCGTAGGTATCCACATAAACAGACAAAGGATCGGCGTAACCGATAACATAAGATAACTGGACGAGGAATTTCTCGGCCAGGCCTGCGGCAACTATATTTTTGGCAATGTAACGGCACATATAAGCAGCAGAACGGTCAACTTTAGTCGGGTCCTTCCCGGAAAAGGCCCCCCCGCCGTGCGCTACGCTTCCGCCGTAAGTATCCACGACAATTTTTCTTCCGGTCATACCCGTATCCGACTGCGGGCCGCCGACGACGAACTTGCCTGTCTGGTTAACGTAATACTTGGTATCCTTGTCTACCAGGTTCTTTAATATCGGCTTGGCAATCGCCTCGATCATCTCATGGCGCGCCTTGACTGTGATGTGCTTACCCGTATTATCCAGTATATCGTCGGTATGCTGGCAGGCCAGTACCACCGAATCTACGCACTTAGCCTCTCCATCCTCATACTCAACAGTTACCTGGGATTTACAATCTGGCCCTAAATACTTCAATATGTTCTGCCTGCGCACATCTGCCATGCGCCTTACCAGCTTATGGGCGAGTGTAATAGGCAAAGGCATATATTCTTCGGTCTCCGAACAGGCGTATCCGAACATAATCCCCTGATCCCCCGCCCCGCCTATATTAACGCCCTGGGCAATATCCGGGGACTGGCTGTGAATGGTATTAATAATCGCGCAGGTTTCATAGTCAAACCCGTATTTAGGATGAGTATAACCAATCTCCTTGATAACATTGCGCGCAATTTTTTGAATATCAACGTAGGCGCTGGTAGTGATTTCACCGCCTACAATCAAAAGGCCCATAGTTACATAAGTCTCGCAAGCCACCCTGCTTCTCTCCTTATCCGGGTCTAACCTTAAAACCTCATCTAGAACCGAATCGGATATCTGGTCGCAGACCTTATCCGGATGGCCCTCACCTACTGATTCAGAAGTAAAGAAATGTTTACGCGCTGACATAGATTCTGTTCCTCCTCTCGTTATGCAAACTTCTTGTTTGCCTCATGATAAAACTTATGGTCTCCTATATCGTACCAGCGGCCGTCAAATACGAACCCGTAGACCGGCACTCTCTTTCTTAACCAATCTATATAGAAACCGGTAGCGTCATGCTTATCCGCCTTATTGCTAAAATACTCACCTATAAGCCCTATCTTTTCTTTGGGAAAATAATAAAGGCACATCGCAATCAGGGTAGATTGCGGCTTATGGGGTTTTTCTTTAAAATCAATGAGTCTGGATTCTGCGTCCAGCTTAACCACGCCGTATTTCTTTGCCTGCTGCCTCTGCCTTATATCATAAACGCCGATAACCGGGTGAGGGTTACTCTTAACAAAAGAAAAAAAATCTTTCAGGTCCGCGTCAAAAAGATTATCCCCTCCCACCACCAAAAGGCTCTCCTTGAGATGCTTTTTACTAATGGCAAAATTCATATCCCCGATTGCCCCGCGCCTGTCCGCGTGGCTTTTGGTCAAATCATCTACCAGGCTGATGCGTTTTTTTATCTTAAGGCCGAGCTTCCACTTCCTAAACAGGGGCATAAATTTGCTGTTTGTTACTACAATAATTTCGTCTATACCATCCAAGCCCTCTATCTTATCAACGATATAATCGATTATGGGTTTATGACCCACCTTAAGGAGCGGCTTAGGATAATCCTTGGTCAAAGGATATAGCCTGGTTGCGTATCCTGCGGCTAAAATCAATGCTTTCATTATCGTTTAAGGGCCCTTTACCTCTATTATAAAATCGAATATATCGCGATATTCGTATTTATCGGGATAATTCAGGAAATCAAGCTTAATAGCTTCTTTAGTAATAATAGGATATATGGGGCTCTTATCCAGCAGCCCGAATCTCTCTATCTTTTTAGCCGGCCGGGCAAATCTTACCGAGGGAAGTTGTTTAAAAAATGTATTCTTAATGTATTCTATTTTATCGCCAGGGCCGGCGTTAAGTATAAAATAAGCCGCGCCCTTTGCCGTTTTATATAATTGATACTCTGAGCTGAATCTACTGCTGACCCAATTAGAGGTAACCAGGCACCCCGGGCCGGGATTAACCAGTATATGTCCGTATCCCGGAGGGATAACAATCTTTTCTCCGGCGTTGGCCCTGATTAAAATAACATCCTCGATTATATGATAATCAGCGGGATTGGGTTTCTGCAATAAGCACAATGCCTCGCCGGCTAAGACTTCGTATAGCTCCCCAAAGCTTCCCGGATGATAGTGCCCGGCAGTCTTCATTAATTCCCTGCCTAAACGGTCCGGCTTGATTACCGTGACGTCGTAGCGCAGCTTGTTCTCCTCCAATAAAGGTGCGTCCTTGACCAGATGCACATCCCGGTACATATAATATAAATCCTGCGGCTCATTGATGCCTGTATCTAAAAGGACTTCCTGCATTTCCCGTATGTTCCTCGCCGCAGGCACAGGCGCCCCCAAGCCCTGGCCAAAACTTAACTGGCATTTCTCGGTATCCAATTTTAAATCCAAACCCGAAGTTTGTTTTAAATCCGAAATCATTTTTTACTATCCCTCCAATATCTGCCCTAATCTCCGCCGGCTGTATTCCTCTACCTCTGTTCCAGTAGATAATTTCAGGGCCTCTTTTGCGATTACCTGAACTTCTTTAAGCGTAATCGAACGGATGATATATTTTATTTCCGGTATTAGCGAAGACGGTATGCTAAACTCATCTAAACCCAGGCCTAAGAGTATGAGCACCAAAGCAGGTTCTCCTGCCATTTCCCCGCACATCCCCACCCAGATACCGGCATGATGCGCCGCATCAATTATATTTTTAATCAGGCGTAAGACCGCCGGGTGGGCCGGCTCGTAGAGATAAGCGACTTTTTCATTGGTGCGGTCGACTGCCAGGGAATACTGGATCAAGTCATTGGTGCCGATACTGAAAAAATCGGCTGCCTCAGCCAGAAGGTCGGCGGTCATCGCCGCAGAAGGCACTTCAATCATTGCGCCTACTTCTATATCATTATCAAAGGGTATGCCTTTATTCTGCAATTCCTGTTTTACCTCTTCCAGTATCTTATTCGCCTGCCTCAATTCTTCTATGCCGGAAATCATGGGATACATAAGTTTTAACTTTCCGTGCACTGAGGCGCGTAATATCGCCCGAAGCTGCGCTTTAAATATATCCGGACGGGCAAGGCAGAACCTGATCGCGCGCCAGCCTAAAAAAGGCTGCATCTCGTGAGGAATCTGGAACTGAGATAAAAACTTGTCTCCCCCCAAATCCAGGGTACGAATGATCACCGGATAAGGGGACATCTGTTCAGCTACATATTTATAGGCCTGGTAATGCTCTTCTTCCGAAGGCAAGTCTTTTCTGTTCATATAAAAAAACTCGGTGCGGTAAAGCCCTATCCCCTTAGCGCCATGCAGTTTTACCGAAGGCAGTTCCTCAGGTAACTCTATATTGGCAACTATTTCTATCATCTTGCCGTCACGGGTAACCGCAGGCAAATCCTTAACCGACAGAAACCCGTCTGTTATGCCTTTGAGTTTGCGCCCTTGTTGTTTATATGAACGCAGGGTATCCTCGTCGGGATTTACGATCACCACGCCCATGCCGCCGTCAATGATTAAAATATCCCCGCTCTTAATCTTTGTGGTAGCCTCCTGGACCCCCACGACCGCGGGAATCTCCAGGGATTTGGCCATAATCGCGGTATGGGAAGTTTTCCCTCCGATATCCGTAACAAAAGCGCAGACACTCTGTTTATGCATGGCAGCGGTATCAGAAGGAGAAAGGTCATGCGCCACCACCACTACCTTTTCCTTAAGGTCCTCAAAACTCCTCTTTTCTTTGCCTAAAAGATTACGCAGGACCCTCTTACCCACATCATTTATATCCGCGATGCGCTCCTTAAGATATTCGTCTTCAATCTTGGAAAAAACATTAATATATTTTTTCAGGACTTCAGAAAAGATGTAGGCTACATTAATATGCTCTTGTTTCAGGCGCAGGATCACCTCTTCGATAAGCATGCGGTCCTCAAGCACCAAAAGATGCGCGTCAAAGATCTGTGCCTGCTCCTGCCCCATCTCCACGGCAATCCTCTTCTGTAATTCTATGATTTCGCGGCGGGTGCGGATTAAGGCCTCTTCAAAAAGCTGAATTTGGATAGGGATATCCTCCTGGCTGATTTCCTGCCGGGGGATATTAAATTCTTCCTTGCCTATCTTATGGGCCGGGCCGATACTTATCCCCGAAGCTGCCGCTATCCCTTTAAGTTCTATCATCCCTATTCCTGGTTATTAATTGTTTTTTCTAATTCTATTATAGCCAGTCCTGCATCTTCGCCCTCGGCTTCTACCGTAATCTCGCTCCCCTTTTCCGCCCCGAGCATCAGGATGCCCATAATGGATTTACCGTTTACCCTTTCTTTATCGCGTTCCACCGTTATGCGCGCATCAAACTTGTTGGCTACCTGCACGAATAAAGCCGCGGGCCGAGCATGCAGGCCCTGTTTATTCTTTACGGTCATCTTCTTTTTTACCAAAGCCATGGTGTTTAGGTATGTTAAAATCAAGCCTCCTCTATAAAACTTAAAACAGACTTGGCTAATTTTAAAGGGTCGTGCCTGATGACATCCTTGATGACAACGATGTCATTCTCAACCACACGATATCCCATGCCTTCGATTGTTTTGATATCATTGACGACGGGATAGGCCCCTTCATTTTCGTAGCGCCTGCGCACATCCTGGGGTATTTCCCCTGTATTGACAATGCAGTAATCAAAGATCCGCGGGTGGCTGTGGCGGATAAGCGTCTTTATGTGTTCGGATATGTTGTAGCTGTCAGTCTCTCCGGGCTGGGTCATCACATTGCAGACATATATTTTAATCGCCTCCGAAGCGACGATAGCGTCGCGAATCTCTTTTATCAAAAGGTTAGGGATGATGCTGGTATAAAGCGAACCCGGGCCTAAAACAATCACCTGCGCTTCCTCGATAGCCTTTATCGCCTCAGGCGTAGCCGAAGGCGAAGCAGGCCTTAGATAAACCCTTTCTATGGGTATGTGCGCCTTGGGAATATTATCTTCTCCTTCAGTAGTCGAACCGTCCTTATGCCGGGCAACCAGGGTAACATTCTCCAGCGTAGAGGGTATTACCTGCCCCCTTAAAGCTAAAACCTTGCTGGTCTCTTTAATCGCCTTCTCAAAATCTCCCGTCAGCCTGGTCATTACGGTGATAAAAAGATTGCCGAAGTTGTGGCCGGAGAATTCCGAACTCTTATCAAAACGGAACTGGAACAAGTCGCGCATTAATGTCGAGGCATCGGCTAAGGCCACCAGGCAGTTACGTATATCTCCCGGAGGCAATATATCAAACTGCTCCCTCAAGCGCCCCGAAGAGCCGCCGGAATCGGCAACAGTAACTATGGCCGTAATATTAGAGGTGTATTCTTTAAGGCCCGATAAGAGTACGGATAATCCTGTGCCGCCGCCTACCGTAACTACCTTAGGCCCGCGGCCGAGGTGCCGCCTCTGGTATAAAATATCCACCAGCTGCGTATCCTTTGTCGAAGGTATAACCGCCATGATAAAGGAATGCATCATCCTTTTAATGCCTAAAATCAGGATAATGATGCCTGATAGCACTACAACCGTATCCAGGATCTGAGCAAACCAGAATTCTTCGCTGCGTAAACTAAGCGAGCCGACAATGATCATGGCTATCCCAAAGGCGCTTACGCCGATCCAGCGTTTTATGCCTATACCCGGATAGAGCCACATAAATATCGCCTTAACCTTGGTTACTTTTATATTTTTCAGGCTAAACCTTTTTTTCATCTTCCTGGGTAATTATCTTGATCACCGCCTTTTCGTCTGTGGCAGCGCGCAGGCTATCACGGAAATACTTATCTTTTAATAGGCGCGATATCCGCGCCAGGGCCTTAAGGTGCGGCCCGGCGGAATCCTGCGGGGCTACTAATAAAAAGAAGATGTATGCCGGTTCTCCGTCTAAGGAATCAAAATTAACGCCTTTTTTAGAGAGGCCGAAAGCCGCTACAAGCTTATCTACGCAGTCGGATTTCGCGTGCGGTATAGCCACGCCCTGGCCGATGGCAGTCGAACCTAAAGACTCTCTGGCCATCAGGGCATCGATGAGCTTATTGCGGTAGCGCTTTTCAATTTCTCCGGCATTAATCAAGGCATCTACCAGCTCTTTCATTATCTCTTCTTTTTTTGTAGATTTTATATCGGTCAATATCGCCTTCTTTGACAAAAAATCCATAATATTCATACTGCTCTCCTTCTATCGTTAGATTAGCTTTTAACTATATTCTGCAGCTACTTGTTGCAGAGCGAAAAATAATGGAGCGGGAGACGGGGTTCGAACCCGCGACTTTAACCTTGGCAAGGTTACGCTCTACCAACTGAGCCACTCCCGCATTTTTTCACTTTAAGTTTATGATAATTTACTTTATGCGGACGGAGGGAATTGAACCCCCAAGGGTTTCCCCATATGGTCCTAAGCCATACGCGTATGCCAGTTCCGCCACGTCCGCGTCGCTTCGCTACAACGCTATAAGCTATAACAATTTTAGTGAGCCTCCCGAGACTCGAACTCGGCACACGCGGCTTAAAAAGCCGCTGCTCTACCAGATGAGCTAGAGGCCCAGATTTTTATCTATGTGCCCTCTAGCGAAATCCGCCAAGTTTTGTGGAGGATGAGCTAGAGGCCCAAATTTATTCTGTTTAAAAGTTTTAATGTTAAAATGTTAGAAAGTTTATTTCTAAGGTCTCAATATTAAAACATTGAAACATTTCAACATTCAAACATTACTAATATTTTTAGAACTCAAGTATTTCTTTATCCTTATTCTTTAAAAGCTCGTCAACCTTAGCAATGTATTTATCCACTAATTTCTGCAGGTCATCAATGCCCCTGAATTTATCATCCTCGGGGATAATCTTGTCTTTTTCCAATTTCTCCAATGCTTCTTTAGACTCTCTCCTTATTGTGCGCAAGGAAATCTTCCCTTCTTCGGCCATTTTATTGATCACCTTGGCCAGCTCCTGGCGCCTTTCTTTGGAAAGAGCAGGTATAGAAAGCCGGATGAGCTTACCGTCATTGGAAGGATTAATTCCCAGATTAGACTTTAATATCGTTTTTTCAATCTCGCCTATCGCCGTAACATCCCATGGCTGTATTACAATCAGGTGCGCATCCGGCACGGAAATAGAAGCCAGTTGTTTAAGCAGGGTTGGTGTCCCGTAATAATCAACGTGCAGGCCCTCCACAAGGCTAGGGCTTGCCCGGCCTGTCCTTATTTCAGAAAATTCCCGCGTCACGGACTCAAAGGTCTTTTTCATTTTCTCTTCGCTATTATGTAAGATTTCCCTCGTGGTCATGATTACCCTCCCCTTTTTTATAAATCAGATTGGGTTATTCTAGGCCCGGAAATAAAGGCCGGATGATTCGTCAATCCGGTATTATCTGACAATGGTGCCTAACTTCTGGCCCAGGACGACGCGCCTGATATTACCTTCTTTATTGAGGTTGAATACTACGATAGGCAATTTATTATCCATACAAAGGCTTACGGCAGTAGCATCCATAACCTTCAGGTTTTTTCTTAAGACATCAATATATTTCAAAGTAACGAATTTTTTCGCATCTTTTACTTTCAATGGGTCAGCGGAATAAACGCCGTCCACTTTGGTCGCCTTTAATATGGCATCGGCACTAATCTCCATGGCCCGAAGCGCTGCTGTGGTATCGGTAGTAAAATAGGGGTTACCGGTGCCGGCAACAAATATAACAATGCGCCCTTTCTCTAAATGCCGGATCGCCCTTCTTCTGATATAGGGCTCGGCAATCCTCTGCATTTCTATGGCCGTCATCACGCGCGTAGGCATATCCATCTTCTCTAGCACGTCCTGCAGCGCCAGCCCATTTATTACCGTCGCCAGCATCCCCATATAGTCAGCTACAGACCTGTCCATATCCAGGCCCCGCGAAGCAGTATTCTCCTGGCCCCTGAAGATATTGCCTGCGCCTAAAACAATAGCCACATCTACATGCAGATCCCTGATCTCTTTTATCTGGCCGGCAATAGAAACTAAAACAGAATGGTCTATGCCGTGGCTCTCTTTGCCCTGAAGCGCTTCGCCGCTTAACTTCAAAACTATTCTTTTATATACGGGTTTGGCTATCATTCGCCAATTTTATAGCGGATAAACCTGCGGATAACGATATTTTCGCCGAGCTTAGCGATGAGGCTGGTTAAATAATCTTTTATGGCCAAAGCCTGGTCTTTGATAAAAACCTGCTCCAGCAGGCAATGCTCCTTATAGAACCGCTCTTTATCCTTTTCTTTCTTCACCACCTGGGCGGGGATATCTTCTTTTTTAATATAGGTAGGGCTGCACGCCGCTATCTGCATGGCGATATCCTTGGTAAACTGGCAAAATTCGCTGTTACGCGCGACAAAATCACTCTCGCAGTTCACTTCTAATAATACGCCGATTTTGTTGCCATGATGCACATATGACTCAATCCTGCCTTCTTTGGCAAAGCGCTCTTGCTTTTTAGCGGCAATCTCAAGGCCGCGTTTACGCAAAAGCTGGACTGCCTTTTCAATATCTCCCTTTGCCTCCACCAGCGCCTGCTTACAATCCGCTACGCTCGAGCAGGTCTTATTCCTCAATTCCTTAATCAGTTCCAAAGACACCTTCACCCCACCCTTCCTTTCTTTTAATATATGCCCGTCTCTTCCCTGTGTTTTCTGTTCTAATATTTTTAGGAAGGGCGGGGTTCATCTATTCTACCTTTCTCCTCGGCCTGCCCTTTCCTTCCTGAACCGGCTTAGCGCGCACCTTTTTGGCAGACTTTACATCTTCCCCGGGTGTTTCGGTTGTCTCTACGATTTCCTCGATCTCCTTTATCTTCACTTCTTCTTCAGGAAACACTAAGGATATATCTTCTTCCTTTTTTTCTTCCGGTTTTATCGCTACGCCGTCTTGAGCAAGATAAGATAAAAACCTCTTACGGCCTTCAATTATCCCATCGGCGATAAGGCTGGTAATGATGCGGATAGACTTAGTGGCGTCATCATTACCCGGGATAGGATACATAACTAAATCCGGGTCAGAGTTAGTATCAATCAGGCCTATTACGGGTATAGATAACCTCTTTGCCTCTTTAACCGCCGTATCCTCTTTTTTCGTATCTACGACAAATATCGCTTTGGGCAACCGCTCCATCTGGACAATACCGGCGAAATTCTTTTTTAACTTATTCAATTCCTTCTCTAAATGCGCTACTTCTTTCTTAGTCAGTTTTGCGAAGGTGCCGTCTGTCTTCATATTTTCTATTGCCTTCAGGCGGTTTATGCTCTTTTTTATGGTCGCTAGATTTGTAAGCATGCCTCCGGGCCAACGCTCAGTGACGTAATACATACCGCAACGTATCGCCTCCTGATAAACAGCTTCCTGCGCCTGCCTCTTTGTCCCGACAAACAGGACTGCTTCGCCTTTGGAGGCTATATCCAAAACAAAATCCCTGGCCCTGTTCAGGGATTCCGCAGTTTTCTCCAGATCAATGATATAGATACCGCTTCTCTGCCCGAAAATGAACTTCTTCATCTTGGGATTCCAGCGCGAAGTCTTATGCCCGAAATGCACCCCTGCTTCTAATAACTGTTTGATTAATTCTGTAGACAAACTATTTCCCTCCTTTAATGAGCAGACAATTTATGTCGCTAAAAGCGACATAAATTATAAGTGCTTCTTTAACTAATATATTAGTATCTGCGAATTAAACCCGCCACAGAACTTTGGCGGGTAAGTTCGGCCTGATCCGTCGTAAAGCGGCCAGCCTCACTTAAAGTAACTTTTTAGTATAGCAGAATCTCTAAAACTTGCAACTATTTTTAATGAGCAGTGTTATTGCAAGGCAAAAATGTCCTGTTTCTAGCAAAGCAAGAATGTCCGGTTTTCATGTTATTGTTAATAGTAGTTCTTTTTCTTTTGGGACGGACTTTTCTTTTTGTTCATACTGTGAATATT
>JAQUOD010000009.1 GCA_028717245.1 Candidatus Omnitrophota bacterium | reverse complement strand
CCTGCGTAGCCATTATAATGTCCTTTCCTGCCATATGATCCTCCTTTGGAAAGGATCATTATAGCAACTTTGGAACAGGACATTTTTGCTTTGCTAAAAGCGGACATTATTGTATTGCGATTACAGGAAAGCGCTTTCTTTCTTTAAATACCATAGCGAGGTACAAACGAATGGAGATTTTAGCGGGTGGCATGGGGATGCCTCGAGCCAAATTTGGCGAGAGGCGCCCCATGACAGGACCCGCTAAAGATATCTATTTCTGTTTTTACAAAACCCCTAATACGCAATCTTTAACTATCTTTTTTAATCTCACCCGGATGAGTTGATTTTTTAAATCTTGGCCGGATTTCACTAAAACTTTTATATAATTATCAGTATGGCCCTGCCAGTATCCCTTATCCTTTGTATGATGGCCCTCTATAAGCACATCCATATCCTGATTAAGGAATTGCTTTTTATAAATCAGGCTTGATTCCCTAGCGATATCTTTTAGCAGAGAAACCCTTTCCTTTATCTTAACAGGGCTAACCTTGTCTTTGAAATTATAAGCAGCCGTGCCTGGCCTGGGGCTGTAAGGAAAGATGTGCGTTTTTAAAGGGCATATCTTTTTCACCAGGCCAAGAGTATTTTTAAAATTAGGCTCCCCTTCTCCCGGAAAGCCTACCAGCGCATCGGTAGTGATGGCTATTGCCGGAATACGGCGCCTTATCTTACGGATGAGGTTTAAATAATCCTGACGGCTGAATTTACGGTGCATCTTTTTTAAGATTTTATCGTCTCCGCTTTGTAGCGGTATGTGTAAATGGCGGCATAACTTTTGAGATCGCGCCATTCTCTCAATTAATTTATCCGAAACATCGCTTGCCTCTATGGAACTAAGCCTGATACGTAATAACCCCTCTATATCTTCTATGGCCTCAATCGCATCTACTAAATTTACCCCGTTAGAAATCTTGTTTTCGTTTATTATAGCTTTGGTATTTCTAGCGGGGTTTACGCGTTTTTTGAAATCCCTGCCAAATGCGCCCAGGCAGATACCGCACAGGACTATCTCTTTGAAGCCATTTTTAATAAGCCCCTTAGCCTCCCGGGCAATTTCATCCAAAGGCTTGCTCTTTAAAATACCTCTTACCAAAGGGACCTTACAGTAGGAACAGAAATTATCGCAGCCATCCTGAATCTTTAAGAAGGCACGGGTATGATTTTTAAAACTAGTAATGCCCGCGCCGTTAGGCCCGTGAGGTTTGTTATGCCCGCCTAATAATTCAGGAATCCTATCTTTGTCTTTATTTTTAACAATATGGGTTACGCCGGGAATCTTATTGATTTTTGAGCTATCTAATTCGGCATAACAACCGGTAACTATGATTCTGGCTGCGGGGTTTAGGCGATGGCTATAATGAATAAGCTGGCGGGATTTACGGTCAGCGCGGGAGGTTACCGTGCAGGTATTGATTACGTAGATATCGGCCCTGCGGCCATCTTCTATTTCTTTAAAGCCGGATTTACGGAAACTCTCCCTGATGCTCTGGGTATCATATTGATTTACCTTACAACCTAAAGTAAAGAACCTAACTGTCGGCATATAATCTGATAAAACTTACTGCCGCTACCGCAGCAGTCTCCACGCGTAATACCAAATCCCCTAATGACACGGGTAAACAGCCTCTGCTTTTAGCAAAATCAAGCTCCTCTTGCGTAAAATCTCCTTCAGGCCCGATGAGCACCAATATATTTTTAGGGTTAGATTTAATGATAGTTTCTCTTAATGATTCCCGTTCTCCTATAAGAGCGGGTATCAATTTCAAGTCAAAACCCTGCGCATCGGATAAAACTTCCCTTATGCCTTTTACCGGTCCTATCACAGGAAAACCGTTCCTATGGCTCTGCAGGCTAGCATTAAGGGCGATCTTTTCCCAGCGTTTGAGCCGCAATATTTTTTTACGCTTATCCAGTTTTATAATCACGCGCTCGGTCTCCATAGGGATAATCCTCTCCACTCCCAGCTGGGTCAGCTTATCGATGACCCCATCCATATGGGATGCTTTAGGTATGGCGCAGGCCACTGTAATTCTTATTTTCTCCATCTCTTTTAAACCGGGCGCGGTTTTCTCCCATATAGCGAAAACTAAACTCTGGGGCAATATTTTCTCTAAAATACAGCAATATTCAATTCCCTTATCATCAAAGATAATTACTTTTTCTTTGATTTTAAGCCTTAAAACATCCCTGGCATGATGGACCTGTTCTTTGTTATCAACTATTATTTGAACAGATGAAATATTTTGCGCAGGAGAGTATAGCCGATGCATTTAAAGTGCCCTGATAATTAAATTCAGGCCCAAAAACACAATAACCAGGCCGCAGATAAAATTAAATATAGAAGAATAGGATGCCTTTATATTCGCCAGGAAACGCGGGATCAAACCGGCAAGGATAACTAATAATATCAGGGGCGAAAGAAATGTACCCGCGCCAAAGGATAAGGTATAAAGAAGGTTTGAAGACCAAAGGTGCGAAATCAAGCCTATATAAGAGAATATGGCCAGAAGCGGAGCGCAAGGCAGCAGGCCGATGATTAAACCCAGAATGACGATATTCTTTTTATCGTGTTCCAGCATATTCTTATATAAAGGCCGCCAAAAAGGTAATTCTATTTTTTTGCCTAAAGCCAGAAATACACCCATTACCGCCATAATTACTCCCCCCGATATGAAGAGGTATTTAGAAAGGCTGCCCAATAATCTTTCTATCATAAACCTGCTCAAAAAGAAGATCATCAGGCTTAAAACCAGGTATGCGCATATCCTGGAGAAAGAAAATAGAAGATAAGTTATCATACTGCCGGGGACATTCTTTTTTGTTCCGGCAATATAGCTGATGAGAAATGGCCCGCAACTGGCTAAGCACGGGCCAGAGCCGAATATTAGGCCAGTAAGGAATAAAGAAAGCATTATTTTAAACATAATTTTAGTAATGCCTATTTCGCACCGGGTGCCAATCTAATCTTGTACCGGGTGCAAAGTTAATCTTGTACCGTTTCTGAATCTAATCTTGTACCTGTCCCCTGATTATCTTTAATTAAAAGGGACAGGTACAATCTCAAATTCGCACCTGGTGCCCGATTGAATTCGCACCTGGTGCTAAAAATCTTTTTCAGAAAATACTTCGGCGCTAAAAATATAAATTTCCGTGGCCTTATCCTTCCAGGCATCCGGCTCCAATCCTGCTTTATGGCTGCAGAGATTAGAGAGGAATTCTTCTTTGGGCCAGCCGGTCTCCGTGGCTACCTGAGGCAGGAATATGCCGCTGGCAAAATCCCTCCTGATCAAAACACCATGGGTACCTAATTGAATTTCATCTATGGAGGTTATTCTTTTTAAAGGAGAAAGCACGGATATCTCTATTTCAACATCCTTGAGTTCATCAGGTTTCATAGGCTGAAAACGCGGATCTCCTGTCGCTGCCTCAACAGCCATATCCCTAATGGTAAGATACAGGGGGCCCCGCCCTATTATATTTCCGATACAGCCGCGTAATTGAGCGCGTTCATGCAAGGTCACAAAGGCGCCTATCTCTTTTAACAATACGGGATCTGTTTCATTAAGTTGCAGTTTTTTTCCGCCTTTTAAATACGCCTCTATGGATTTACGCGCAATACCCAATAGCTTTTTTCTCTGCTCTTTATTTAACATATTTAACTCCCCCTTTTCCTGATCGATAACACAACTGGCATAACCTACGGTCCAGGCCCCCTTGGCCTTCTTTCCTGTTACTATGCTGGAATCCGTATATTTTAATACTTTCAATTTATTGTGGCCTAATTCTTTGGCTAAAATTAAGGTAGAGACAACCCCAAACCCTCCGCAAAGCTGTAGTTTGCCTTCTCTTAATCCATCATATAAACCCCGGGCATCCATATCCTCAAGATAACTAAGGGTCAAATTGTCAACTACCCCTGCCTCTGCATAATCATAACCGTGATACATATCCGTGGAAGCAACTACCAAAACATCCCTGCGACTGCCTATCGCCTCTTTCAGTAAACCTGCTAATTTTTGGCAGGTAGAAAAACTGCAATCCCCCATCACAATGGGCACGATTTTGAAATTAGAAAGAACTTTTTGCAAAAAGGGCAGCTGTACTTCTATTGAGTGTTCTTTTTCAAAAGCTGCCGGCTCAAAAAAGATATTATTCTCCTGATAAAGCAAATTCTTGGTAAATTCCGTATCTATCTCTAAATCTCCTAAGGGGCTGCGGAATATTCCTTTTGGATACACGGATACGCCTTGAAAACCATACTGGTGGCTGGGTCCGATAATAATCACCGTCTTATATGGCTTATCTTTGATCAGCTTATAGCCAAAGGCAGCTACTCCCCCTGAAAAACCATAACCCGCATGCGGGGAAATCAAAGCGAATATATCGCCCTGCACTGCCTCTGGGTTTGCCTGATTCAAAAATTCGTCAATCATTTGGGATAACTGCTGCGGGTCGTCCGGGTAGAAAGTGCCTGCGGCATTGGGTTCCTGGATATCATCAGCATATAAGCTGTAAGCTGTAAGCTGTAAGCTGTAAGTAAAAAGAAGAAACAAGATGATTTTTAGGAATCTTGCCTTGCAACTTGTGGCTCTACTGCCAGACACCCGCAATTTTTTCTCCACAGAATTTACATTTCCCATTTTTTAAGTTATTCTCGGCTATGATGTAGCCAGCCCGCTTTATTACTGTCTTCTTGCACCTGGGGCAATAGGTATTTTCTGCCGGGTGGCCGGCTACGTTGCCTATGTAGACATATTTTAAGCCGCAATCTAAGGCAATGCGCCTGGCTTTTTCCAGGGTTTCTACCGGCGTGGGGTTAAGGCTTAAAAGCTTATACATCGGGAAGGCGCGGGAAAAATGTAAGGGCGTATCGCTGCCTAAATTTTCTTTTATCCAAAGGCACATCTTTGTAATAGAGCCCTCGTCGTCATTGTAGCCGGAAAGGATTAAACTGGTTATCTCTACATGCACGCCCTCCTGCCTTAATATCTTCAGGCTCTCTAATACCGGCCCTAAAGCGGCCTCGGACATCTTAGCGTAAAAATCATCGTTAAAGGCCTTTAAATCTATGTTAGCGGCATCCAGGTATTTGGCTAATTGCCGTAAAGGGGCCTCATTTATATAACCGCAGGAATGCATAATATTCTTTATGCCGTGTTCTCTGGCTATCTTGG
Source organism: Candidatus Omnitrophota bacterium (assembly GCA_028717245.1). Taxonomy (NCBI): domain Bacteria; kingdom Pseudomonadati; phylum Candidatus Omnitrophota; species Candidatus Omnitrophota bacterium. The sequence continues at coordinate 60,020 of JAQUOD010000009.1, read as the reverse complement.
CGGTCTCCAGCATATATTCATAGAATATAGTGGGTTCAGAATAAGTATAGGCAATGGTAGGCGAACCTGATTCCAAAACCTGCCTTATTAAATCCTGCGGCTCAAGATAAACATACTCTAATTCTTCGGGTTTTCGCTGGGAAATCTCCCAATTCTGGCAAAACTTGCACTTTAAATTACAGCCGGCAGTAGCAATAGAGAACGCGCCTGTTGCGGGCAGGAAATGAAAAAGAGGCTTTTTTTCAATAGGGTCAATGTGTATGGCTACGGGCTTTGCATAGACTAAAGTATACAGCGTGCCGTCCTGGTTCTCCCTGACGCCGCAAAAACCGCGCCTGCCGTCGGGGATTGTGCATCTTCTGGGGCACAATTGGCACTGCACGGTTTTATTCTCTAATTTTTCGTAAAAAAGGGCCTCTTTTAATTTATCCTGGGAATGGATATCTACGATAGAAGGTAAATAAAGGCTAGCGATGATTAATACAGACAAGAAAAATAAACCTGCGAATAACTTATTCGGGCTTTTCATATATTTGGTGGAGCGAGCGGGATTTGAACCCGCGACCTCTACAATGCGAATGTAGCGTTCTCCCAACTGAACTATCGCCCCATAAGATTAATTTAAGCTTAAATTTAGCACAACTTGGGTGATTTAGCAAACAAAAAGTATCTTGCTTTTTTAATTGCTAGAAACACTAGGCAGGTTGATGCAGTTGCGCAGGGTAACGCAAGGGTTATCCGGCGAAGAAGCGGCCAGGGGATCCCAACAGGCAGTGATTTCAATATCAATACAATTGCCGTCAGCATCATAGACGGCATCAAAACCAGATATTTTTTTACTCAAGACATTATTAGAAACACTCCACCAGGGGTCACAAGATTCACAGAGTTGTTCATCCCTACAATAAGGGCAGTACCAAACCTGGCATCTTCCAGCTGAAGCTTGTGTTATGTGATACCGATAAGCAATTTGCTTGTCACCGGTATCGCGCTGGCCTGAACCATTAGAATCTATCCATACTTTTATGGCTGGATCGCCGCGAATAGCAGTGATGGTGATGGGGGGTTTATCGTCCTGAACATTGCCAATTGCCTTACTGATCTCTTTTGCCATATGCTCTAAGACATAGCTAGCGTCATTCTGGAGTTTCGCCTGCCTGTCTGAAGTAGCCACATGGTAACGGGTAAAGGTATCCAGGTTGGAAAATCCCAAAACTAGAAGGCCTAAGATACTGATAGAGATTAATAACTCCAGGAGGGTAAGTGACTTATTTTGATTGGGGCTCATCCCAGGTGATAGTAACCTTTACTCTCTGCAAAGGTAGAGTATTTCCCGCAATTACAACCGGAGTAATTTCATAGGCAGGTTTGTAGGTGGTAAAGCCAAGCTTTTCTGGGCCCGGGCATTCTTCGGTTTTACCGCTCAAACAATTCTTTCCCCACAGGTCTTGTCTTACTTGATTCTGCAGAGGGGCTAAAAACAATCTCCCCAATTCCGCAGCCTGGATTTTCGAGCGGCTCTGCCCTAAACGCCTTCTGCTGGCAATAAAAACATTGGCGATACCGGCCATGACTAAGGCCAGGATAAGCACAGCTACCAGAATCTCCAGGAGGGTTAAACTTTTATTATGCATACCGGAAATCAAAGTATCTTACTGATTAAATCTCCCTAAGGGCAGTTACCGCCAACTGGCTTCGGTTCATCCAGGTTATCATCAATGGAATATTGACAGGTATTGTATGGGCTCGGAGCCGATTCCACCCTGTCCCCGTAGGCGGTAAAATCGTCTGCATCAGCAGTAACGGAATAATCCCAATTCCGCGAACTGCTTATACTTAAAGACAATTTCAAATACTTATTAATATTTTGAATGTGCTCCTGGGGGGTCGCGCCTGTTGAAGCATAATAACTTTCTGTTTCCATACGGTAGATTTTTTCGGCAGCGGCAATGAGTTTAAGGTTAGCAATTACTTCTTTACTTCTGGTGCGTTCTCCGGGGCTGGCGCCATAATGCATCACGCCTAAGGCGGCTAAAATAGCTACCACCAGAGTTACCAGCAGGAGCTCTAATAAGGTAACCCCGGGGTATTTCTGGCGAGATTTCCGGTATATTTTACTACCAGCCCGCATCACTGTTCCATTCGCCATTTATCTCGAGTCTGATATTATATGCGTTCCCTGTATAGCCTGGAGATTTGCCATTCTCGGCAGATCCACATCTGGTAGCAGTACACTCTCCAGTTCCATTCCCCCCAGCGTCGCAACTATACTTAAAATAGTACTGGCTAGTGCAAGTATCAGTAGGCAGATTTGCTTCCAAATTAGCTACTGAAGCATACTCATCTTTATCCTGAAAATAAGCAAGCTGTAGGGTACGTAACGACCCCAAATTAGCCTTGGCTTCGGCAACGCGGCTTCTTTCAACAGTGGAAGCATACTGGGTAATGCCTAAAGTAGCCAAAATACCGATGATAATGATCACTACGATTAACTCTAAGAGCGTAAAACCTTTCTTCATCTTGAGCCTCCTTTTACGAATGTATCAATGCTCCCTAAAGATTAATACCCGCCGTTTCCGGACCAGGTATCAGTGCCATTAGCAAAATTAGTAGTTAGTGAGAGGAAAAGGGCTGCTGAAGCTCCTGGTGACTTACCGCTTTCTGCTGCCGTGCAACGCGTAGCAATAGCCCGAAAAGTATCACCCCCAGTATCAGGATGAAGCCAATAATAAAAATAGTGCGTTGACGCGCATACCCTGGGAATCTGGTCAGGGTTCCTGCCAATACCAGCTGCTGCATCATTAAACCCTGTGCAAGTTCCATTCTGTAAGCGATACCCTGCGGCAGTAGCGCGGATCTGGCCTAAAATCTGCCTAGCTTCAGCGCCTCTGGCCCTCTCTGTTGCCCGGGCGTATTGCTGGATACCTAAGGTAGCCAGGATACCGATGATGATCATGACTACGATTAGTTCTAAGAGCGTAAAACCTTTTTTCATCTTGAGCCTAAATTAATACCCGCCGTTTCCGGACCAGGTATCAACACCATTAGCAAAGTTAGTAGTTAGAGTAAGGACGCGATCAACAGAAGCAGCACCCGGCTGTTTACCGTTATCAGTTCCTGAGCAACGCACAGCAGCAACAAAAATACCGTCCGCATTTACAGTATTAATGAAATAATAAAAATAGTGGGTTGCCCTGCATGCCCTGGGGATCTGGTCAGGATTCCCGCCAAGACCAGCTGCTGCATCATTAAACCCTACGCAAGTTCTATTCTGTAAATAATACCCTGCGGCAGTGCTGCGGATCTGGCCTAAAATCTGCCTGGCTTCAGCGCCTCTGGCCCTCTCTGTTGCCCGGGCGTATTGCTGGATACCTAAAGTAGCCAGGATACCAATAATGATCATGACCACGATTAACTCTAAGAGCGTAAAACCTTTTTTCATCTTGAGCCTAAATTAATACCCGCCGTTTCCGCCCCAGGTGTCATTGCCATTAGCAAAATTAGTAGTCAGAGTGAGTTGAAAAGCTGTTGAAGCGCTCGGCGGTTTACCCCTACCTCCTATGCAACGGGTAGCAGTAGCCCGCATAACGTCCGTAGTCAGATATCCGATATTAATATAATAATTAAAATAGTGTGTTGCCCTGCATCCGGTAGGGATCTGGTCAGGATTCCCGCCAATACCCGCTAATGTATCATTAAACCCTACGCAAGTTCCATTCTGTAAATAATACCCTGCGGCAGTGCTGCGGATCTGGCCTAAAATCTGCCTGGCTTCAGCGCCTCTGGCCCTCTCTGTTGCCCGGGCGTATTGCTGGATACCTAAAGTAGCCAGGATACCAATAATGATCATGACCACGATTAACTCTAAGAGCGTAAAACCTTTTTTCATCTTGAGCCTAAATTAATACCCGCCGTTTCCGGCCCAGGTATCAGTGCCCAATACAAAGTCAGTATTTAGAGTGAGTTGAAAAGCTGTTGAAGCGCCCGGTTGTTTGCCGTTAGTTCCTGTGCAACGTGTAGCAGTAAGAATAATAGCATCTGCGGTAGCGGCTGTAACCCCATACCTGAAATAGTGTGTCGCTCTGGTGCAATCTATGGGAATCCGGTCAGTCTCAGTGCCAATACCAGCCTGGTCATTCCCAAACCCTGCACAACTATTTCCATTCTGTAAGCGAAATCCTGCGGCAGTAGTGCGGATCTGGCCTAAAACCTGCCTGGCCTCAGCGCCTCTTGCCCTCTCTGTTGCCCGGGCGTATTGCTGGATACCTAAGGTAGCCAGGATACCGATGATGATCATGACTACGATTAGTTCTAAGAGCGTAAAACCTTTTTTCATCTTGAGCCTCCTTGTATAATAAACTTAACTAAATATTAATTTCTTTGTTTTAGGTGCCTGCTACCTGCTTATCTTTATACATTCGCGGCCACAAAACCGCGCCATTTATGGCGCGGATGGAGTTTGGCCGCTCAGTATTTCGCTCCAGGAAACCGCGGGCTTTAGCTCGTGGAGCTTCATTTTTTTATCCCACCTCCTTTATGTTTTTTAATTTTATCAATAATTTAATCCGATGTCAATGATTTCTTTCCTATCTCATCTGGGTGAGCTGGAATATGGGCAAAAATATCCCGGCGACCATCAGCCCGATTACCCCGCCCATAAATATCAACATCAGCGGCTCAAACATCGCGGTAAAGCGGGTCAAAAAGGTCTCGGTGTATTCCATATAAAAGGTATTAATACGCTTGAACATCTGGGGCAATTCCCCGATTTCCTCCCCGATAGCGACCATCTGGATGACCATCGGCTCAAAAAAACCGCTCTTATCTAAACTGCTGTTTAAGGGTTTGCCTTCACGCACATCCTCTTTTATCTGGCGCACGATTTCTTCCATGGTTAAACTGCTTACGCTGTGTTCGGTGATCTCCAGCGAATACAAGAGGGGCACCCCGCTTTCAATCAGGGTGGACATCTCCGAAGAAAACCTCTCTACGATAAGGGCGCGGAAAAACTCGCCAAACACCGGCAAACTCAATTGGAACCGTTCAAAGTTCCTTCTCCCTTCTTTGGTCTTGATATACCTTTTGAATATAAAAGAAAACACAACAATGATACCTATAATAACCAGAAAATATTTCTGAAGAAAGTTGCTAAAGGAGATAATTATCCTGGTGAGCGTGGGCAGGGTGACATTAAAGGACTTGAACAATTCGGCAAAGGTAGGGATGATTTTTAAGGTCAAAAAAAGCAACGCGCCGATTCCGGCAAACATCAGGATAACCGGATAAACCAAAGCAGAGACAATCTTCTTCTTAAAGGCAGCCCTTACCTCCAAATAAGTAGCTAAACGGCCTAAAACTACGGCTAAGTTTCCGCTGGCTTCACCGCTTTCTGCCAGATTAACCCATAAATCGGCAAATACGTCCGATTGTTTGGCTATGGCTTCGTGAAAACTTAAGCCTCCTTCTAAATTGCCTTCTATTTCTTTAAGCGTATTATATAATTTACGGCTGTATACCTGTTTAGAAATGATATCTATGCTCTTTAGAATCGTTACCCCTGAACCTAAAAGAGCGGCTAATTGCCGGGAAAAAATAACCAAATCATCGCTGCTAACGCGGCTATGGCGGTACCGGCGTTTTTTTTCTTTTGCTTCCGGCTTAAGAGCAGATTTTTCTTCTTTGGCTTCGGGCAGGATATTTATATTTATTACTGTTAAACCTTTTGCCTGAAGGCGGCTGGTGAGTTCATCTAAAGATACCGCTTCTTCCGAACCGCTAAGCCGTTCACCTTTATTGTCTCTGGCCGTATAAGTAAACCTTGCCATTATTCTGCCCCCAGGGTCACGGCGAGGCCTTCCTCTAAAGAAGTAATTCCGTCTTCAATTTTTTTTATGGCTGAGTCATAAAGGGTGAACATGCCTGCTTCCTTAGCCGCATCCCTGATCTTCTGAAAGGAAGCAGCCTGGCTAATCAAATTCCTGATCTGCTCATTGATTACCATTACCTCGCAAACGCAGGTCCTGCCTTTATAGCCGATTTGGCCGCATTTACTGCAACCCCTGGGCTTATAGATTAAATCCGCCTTGATTTTTACGCCTCCGGTTGCTTCTAAAGTAGGCTCATATGCCTCCTTACAATCCGGGCATAATTTTCTGACTAAACGTTGGGCGAATACTGCTAAAAGCGATGGCGCGACCATATAAGGCTCAATGCCGATATCAATAAGCCGGGTTATTGCCGAAGGCGCGTCATTAGTATGCAGGGTACTAAATACCATATGCCCGGTTAAGGCCGAACGGATGCAAATCTGGGCGGTTTCCAAATCGCGGGTCTCGCCCACTAACATTATATCCGGGTCCTGCCTTAAGAAACTGCGCAGGGCATTAGCAAAGGTAAGCCCTATCTCGGGCTTTACCTGGACCTGGTTAATCCCGTCTAATTTGTATTCTACCGGGTCCTCAACGGTCACAATATTCTTGCTCGGGCTTTTTATCTCGCTTAAGATAGCGTATAAGGTGGTGGTCTTTCCGCTGCCGGTGGGGCCGGTGATCAAAACCAGGCCATAAGGCAAATTTATGGCGCGGCGGATGAGTTCTAATTGCTTGGCCTCAAAACCCATCTGGTCCAGGTTTAAAACCACAACGCTTCTATCTAATAATCTCATTACTATTTTTTCCCCGTATATCGTAGGGACCGTAGATACCCTGATGTCTATAGGCCGGTCCTCTAACTTCACTAAGAATGCCCCGTCCTGGGGAAGGCGCTTCTCGGCAATATCTAATTTACTCAATATCTTGATACGCGAGATAATCGGTAAGTGCAGCTGCTTGGCCGGCGGCGGGATCTCATATAATTTTCCGTCGATACGGTAACGTAAAGAGATCCTTTCCTTAAAGGGTTCTATGTGGATATCGGAAGCGCGCTCATCAATGGCCTGGCGGATAATCAAATCTACGAGCTTGACTACCGGCGCTTCTTCTGCGCGGGCAATCAGCCTATCCAGGCTCAACTCCTGGTCCGTAGCTTCTTCTGCTTCGGTTTCCGAAATCTCCCTGGCCCCGCCATAAGAGGCCTCTACTGCTTCCTCAAACATTTTAGACTTGCCGTAAAAACCCTCAATACCCTTGGTAATATCAGTTCTGGTGGCAATTACCGGATTAATTTCGCAATCCGTAAGTTTTCTTAAGTTATCAATAAGGATAAGGTCCAAGGGGTCAGCCATGGCTATGGTCAGCGACCTTAAGGTGCGCGATAAAGGAAGCACCATATTCCTTAGCGCAAAATCTTTAGGGATAAGCTGCTCTAAATTCTCTCCCATGGTCGGTTTTAAGTCGCTACCCATACCATAATAGGGGATATTCAGCTGCTTGCTTAAGATGGCGACGGTCTGGTCTTCTTTGAGTATGCCTAACTTCACTAAAATTTCGCCTAAGCGCCCGCCCTCCTGCCTCTGCACAGTGATGGCCTTTTCTAATTGCGCCTCGGTGATAATGCCCTCTTTAAGGAGGAGCTCGCCTAATCTTAGATATTTTTCTCTGGCAGGCATAATTTTACCTTATTATTTTTCCAGGCTATTCAGGCTTGAATCTATGGTCATCTGACGGTTGAGTGCGGAACCAATGCTTTGTTCCCGCTTAAGATTAAGAGGCTCTATTTTTTTTACGCTGGCAAATTCTATGCTTGTATCTTTTACTATATGCGGAGTAATAAACACCAGCAATTCGCGTTCCTGGCCCGGGTCTACGTCTTTATGGGTAAATAATTTCCCGATGAAAGGCAGATCGCCCAAAAAGGGTAATTTGGTAATGGTCTGGGTTCTTTTATTGCGTATTAACCCTCCTAACACTACTGTTTCATTATCTTTGACGCAGACAATGGATTTGGTAGTCCTGGTTTCAGGATTATAAAATTTGACGCCCGAACTGCTGGTAATACCGCTGGCAGTTGCCTCGGCTACTGCCGGTACGATAAACATAGTTATCTCTCCGGTTTCTAGATTAATCTGCGGGGTAACCCGCAGAGAAACACCGGTCTCATATCTTTCTGCTTCAGTAGTAGTGCTCAGATTACCGCTCTCTCCGGAAACAGTTAGTATTTCTCCTACTGCCTCCTGGGTGGTAATCTTTATCTCTGCGGTTTCATTATTTAAAGTCAATAAGCGCGGCCGGGCTAAAAATTTTGTATCAGTCTGGGTTTTTAAAAAATCTAAGGTCACTTGATATGCGGTAGCAAAACTCATACTGCCGGGTGTCATTTGTTTTGCTGCCGCGTATGGCAGGACAGTAGAGCTGAAGGGAAAATCCGTGCTTCGCTTAGCGCCGGTTAATACAAAGGTCAAAGGCGTCTGGCCGAATTTAAGCCCTAACTTCTCGGTACTAGCTTTACTCACATCCAGCATCTCTACCTCAAGCATCACCTGAGGTATAGGCACATCCAAAGAGGCAATGACTTTATCAATAACCGGTATACGGCTAGGCAGATCAGTAACAATAAGACTATTTGTACGGTAATCTTCTACTACATAACCGCTCTCTGAAAGGTTCTTTTTTACCGCCTTAGTAATACCTACATCCTCTTCTACTGCCCATTTGCCATCGCTACTGGAACTGCTCCCTCCGCTTGAACTACTGCCGCTGCTACTACTTGTGCCTCCGGATGAACTGCTGCTGCCTATCTGATCGGACATCTCTGCTTTTAAGGAAGAGGAGGAAACCGTAGCATATTTAAGGTAAAACACCTTAGTAATGGTTTCAGTCTGGGGCTTGCCCCAGTCTTTTACCAAAAATATATTTGATTTGTTGTCCAGCTCGTAAGAAAGATTATTTGCCGTAAATAACTTATCCATTACCCCCTCAAGCGGCACTTTATCTAAAAACAAGGTTATTTTTCTGTCTTGCACTGCCTCGGAAGCAATGAAATTCAGGCCTGACTGGATAGAAAGTATTTTTAATATGTCCTTGAGGCTGGCGTCCTGAAAATCCATGGATATGGTTACGCCGGCAGCGGAAGCTATGCCTCCTTTATCGGCAACTTCCTGGGTAGCGCTTGATTCTATAGACAATAAATAAAAAATAAGGAAAAATGAAGCTCCGCGAACTAAAGCCCGCGATTTCCTGGAGCGAAATACTGAGCGGCCAAACTCCATCCACGCCATAAATGGCGCGGTTTTGTTGCCGCGAATGTATAAAAATAATCTGTTTTTTTTCATATGCTATCCCTCCTTACTGTTTCTTTTGAGAATTGTCCTGGGCTGTTGCCAAAGGCGCCCCTAAATTATATTTTTTATCCTCATATAATACCGTTACCCCGCTTTTAGAAATATCTATAATCCTGGCCCCTGCTATGGTATCCCCTATTTTTACTACCTTAGCGTTGATAATCGCCTGAGGAAAGGTACCTCCCCAGACCATTCCCTGGATAGCTAAAGCCGGTAAGGGTTTTTGCGCGGCTTCGGCTCCTCCTTCCGCTCCTATGTTTTCCTCCTGAAAGGGGTCTTTTAACTTTTCTGCTTTATACTCTATTTTCTTAGCCGGCTCCTTTTTCTCCTCTACCGAGCCTGCCTCGCTAAGGAGAAAAATAAATACGCCGATGAAAAGGCAAATTGCTGTTTTTTTTCTGAGGCAAATCATTTTTCGCCCGTAAACGCGATTATGCTTAAGGTTAAATTAACCCTTAGTTTATCCGTTGCCGGCCCACCTTTATCTGACTTCTGGCCAGATGCCCCGCTTCCCTCTGCCGGTTTTATAGTTGCTGCGTTTACAAAATAGAGGTCAGAGTAATTTTCTATTTTACTGATAAATTTTCCTACGGCATGATAACTGCCCGCATTGATAGCCAAAATAAAAGGGTATCTGGTATATAACGGATGTTTCTCTTGCGGGCCCGGCTCAATAGAAATAATTTTTATATTAGAATCTTTGGCGAGTTTAGTTATCTTATCTATAATCGCAGGCGCATTTTTTTCCATAAGCATGCCCTGGTAGGACTCAATCTTTTTCTCTGATTGGCTAATCTCGCCTAACACCCTGTTTTTGTTTAGTTCTCTATCCTTGCGCAGGTTCATTGATCTAAGGATATTGGCCTGGCTTTTATAAATACCCGCGGCGGCAAACAAAGTAAATATAATTATAACAATAGCGGGGATCTTACCCTTATATTGTTTGAATAAACTGATTAATTCTCCCTTAGGATATTCTATTTTCATTTCGTTAGCCTGCTTTTTTTATATACTGACAGGAAATAGTAAAATTAGTGACGTTTGCTTTCCCGCTCTGCATGCTTACCGCAGAAACAAGGGATACTTCCTTAAAATATTGGGCAAAGGTGGGATCCTTCTTTAAAGCTGAAACGAATGCATTCACGAGTTCCCTTTCTTTTTTGCTATCACCCAGATAAGCCATGCCCTCTAAGGTCAGTTCAATCCCTTCTGTCCCCTCCTTAGAAGATAAATTAACCAGCCATATACCGTCAGGCACAAGAGAAGGTATCACGTCCAATAGCGGCGTCAGGTAAGGCCGTTGTTTAAGGAAGTTATCCATATTTGTTATTCTCTGTTTATAATCAAAATCTACGGCTGCCAGTTCCTCATAACCTAAGTCCGGCGAAACGGTAGAAACAGGCGGCCGCGTATTTATTATATTTTTTAATTCCTTTTGCAGGGGGATCCGGCGGGATACGCTAAATAAGAAAACAGCAGCACAGACAAAAATAGAGGCCATAATTAACCTGGTATTTATCCTGAATAGGTGCTCCAGATAGGCGAAAGTGAATTGTTCCGGGATTGCTTTTTGTTCTGTCTTTTCTTTTGCCGATAAGAGATTAATCTTGACTCCCGTAGCCACTTTGGATAAAGAAGCGCTGTAGGCCTTGACAAAAGCCAGGGAAAAATGATCCGGGCTGGCCGTAATCTTATTTATATCAATAAATTGAATGCCAAAACCCGCTTCTTTCATAAAGGCTTCCAAATCATTTTTATAATCCGGGCTGGTAACAAAGAATATTTTGCTGATATTTTTACCCGGAAATTTACGTTCATAATAATCCAGGGATATCTGAATTTCTCTTTTCAACCTGCCTAAGATTATGCCGGGCTCTTCTTTTTCTTCTTTAGCAGCCTCTTTGTATCCTGCGGCAAAGGTTATATCCCGGCTGAATAAAGGAAACCCCTTCTCCATGACTATGAAGTTAGCTTCATCATCTTTAGCTACATCCACGGCGATAAGCGAAATAATGCCTTTTTCCCTGATGTTGGCTAAGTTGAATAATCTTAATATACTAAAAGCGGAATAATCTATGGAACTTATTTTCAGGCCGGCCTGTTTAAGGATATAAATATACTTATCCAGGGCTTCTTTTTTGATACCCACATAGAGGACCCGCGTCCTTTGGATAGTCTTATCCAATTGCCACTGGAAATCCGAGATAAGGTCTTCGGTCTTAAAGGGAATGTATTTTTTTACTTCGAAAAGGATGGCACTATTTAGTTCATGGGCAGGCAGGATAGGCATTTCAAAAGTGCGTACAATTAAATCTTTGCCGGAAAGGCTCACCGCCGCTTCCCTTGAATCAAACGCATTTTTAACCAATCCCTCTTTAAGCAGGGCAACTAACTTTACTTCTTCCGGGACTTTCTCCTCTAACCCTTTAGCTACAGAAACAAGCGACTGAGAAATTTGGATATTCTTTAGCGGCCGTTTCCCCGCGCTTTCTACCAGACTAATTACTTGAGGGCCAAAATATACGCCTAAGGTACTCATATGTTCTCTCCTGATAACTTAGATACGCGCCTTCTGCTCTTTAACCAGGAATCAATTTCGCGGCGGTCAAACCGCCAGACCCCGCCCACTTTAATCCCGGAAAACTTCCCCTCGTGCAACCAGTTATAAAGGGTTTGCCTTTTTAGCTTCAGGTAATCCGCTAATTCATCAATATCCATCAGCCTGGTCATCATCTTTTTCCTTATTCTTCCATAAATAATAAACGACTTAATTAAAACATAAAATACTTATTTTGTCAAGTGTTTTTTTATATAGACTTACTCAAACTTACTTATGTTTAAAATTAGTCTTAAATTAAGGCCTAATAAGATAATAATTTATTTACTTAGATTATAATAGATTTACTTAGATTATAATAGATTTTTAGGAAGGAATTAAGGGGCAGCGTAGGTGTAAGTAGTCTTGATGCTGATTTTACGGCCTATCCTGTCAATGGAAGTACCCGGAGCTCCTATAGTTATTGAGACCTTATAGGGTATATCATTATCAATTACATCACAACCAGAACTGCATAAGGTTTTAGTAACGCTGCCTGCGGCAGGTACCCAACCCGAAGTTCCCAATCTTATATTTTCCCTAGCCAGATTCATCCCTGCTAAAGCAGCATAGTAAGCCCGTATCCGGCTGGTCTGATGGTGGGTAAGCTTGTATTGGCTTAAAACAAAGCTCAGGATAATATTAGCTAAAATTACCGCTACTAAAACAGTAGCTAAAACCAGGAATAAAACTACTCCTCTTTTTTTACCCATTCTAAGTTTAAAACTTATTTTTTAGACTTACCTTGTAATCGTGCCCAAATTGCTGGACGATCACATGGCCTTCGCGGGCAAGCCAGCCTAAGCTCATCAAAATATTATCCCTGGGCTTATCAATACCCCTGGCTAAGTCCGAAAGTTTCGCTTCTCCGTGCTGGTCTAAATAATGCCAGATATCGCCTGCGACTATGCCTATTTCAGTAATCATATGTTTTGTCCTCTCTATTTATTGTAAGGTAAATGACGCCGGTGTCAACTACTTTTTTTATTATAACTGCCGCAACGGGGACAAAGAGAAATCAGGTCTTCTTTAGTGTTAACGTAGGTATAGGTGCAAACCGAACAAAACCAGATAAACTTATGGTCTAAAGATAAATCCTTGTCCTTTTGCTTCCTGCTGAATAACCAAATAAGCAAAGTTATATTCAAGACAAAAAAGATATATAATGATACGGCTAAAGAAAAATCAAGGTTAATCATTCAACGTAGACAGGTCTATTTTGGCCGTCTGCCAGTTAGCAGGGGCAAATGCCGCCTCTTGTATAAAAAGGTAATGCCCGATATAACGCATAGTCAAAAGGTCTACTTCCAGGTTCCCGGAGGAAATTTTTCTCTTAATCAACACCGAATTTCTTTCGGCGGCGGGGATTATCGCAAACATGAGTTCAATGTGTGCTACCTGCCTGTCTTTAAAATAAAGGGCGAAATTATATGGCAGCTTTGGATAAAATATAATTGGGGGTTCTTTCCTGGGGGTTAAGGTTATGCGCGGTTTCAATTCCTTTATAAATACTGCCTTATCTTCAGAAGAAGTTAAGGTTACCTGCGGTTTTGCATAATCCCTGGCCTCTGGAAACGATTCATGGTTTATTTTATCTAACAGCAGCATCTCGGTTTTTTGGGCCGCTGCTATGGCCCTCCTGTTGCTTATCAGAGGATTAGGGCTATCCGTTAAATCACGAACGCGCAAGATGGCCCCCCTGAAAGAAATATTCGTAAAATCCGCCTGGGGAACCTTTGGCCCGAAGGAAAAACTAAACAGGCTGAATAAGGTGAGGTGCCCCGCAAACGAGATAAGTATGGCCTGTTTTAAAAAATATTCCGTCATTCCTGGTTTGTGGCAATATTAACCTGGGCCACGCCTAAATCCCGGCATAAATCCCAGATCTCAACTATCCTGCCTAAAGATGCCCTTCTATCTGCCTTAATCATAATCCCCTGCTTTGCTTTTGCTACTTGCTTAAGCAGCGTCTTTAATTCGGCGCTGTTTACAACCTTGCCGTTTAAGTAAACGATATTTTCGCTGGATATGATTATTTCCGTATTCTCGTACTTGACTGCTTCGCTGGTTACTGCTTTAGGCAGGTTTACCTTTATGCCGGGCTGCATGACAAAACTGGAGGTGAGCATAAAGAATATCAATAACTGAAATACTATATCTATTAAGGGAGCGATATCTATCTGCTTGAGCCCGTGCTCTAATTCCATATGGCGTCTAAAATGCATATTTAATCTCCTTATTCAGTAAGAAAATTAACCAGCTCCGTAGATGCCTTCTCCATCTCCAGGATAAAATTATTTATCCGGTTAACCAGATAATTATAGGCAATGAACGTCGGTATGGCTACGATTAAACCCGCCACGGTAGTAAGCAACGCCTCCCAGATGCCGCCGGCTAAGTCGCCGGGAGAAACAGGATGAAAGGCCGTAGCCTTGGCCTGAATGGTCTGAAAACAACGCACCATTCCCGTGACTGTCCCTAAAAGGCCCAGAAGCGGGGAGATATGCGCTATAGTAGCCAGCATAGAAAGATTCTTCTCCAAACGGGGGATCTCGTACAAAGACGCATCTTCTATAGCTTCTTTAATCTGAGGCCGGGAGCGGTCATATTTTAAAATCCCCGCCTTTAGTATATGCGCAATGGGGCTTTTGGTATTATCGCATATCTCCAAGGCCTCCTTGACCTGGTGGTGTTTCATCTTTTCTAAAATACTGCTTAAAAATTCCTGGGTATCTATTTTTATTTTATGCAGGTGCCAGGCCTTCTCCAGGATTATGGCTAAAGCAAAAATGGAACATAAGAGTATCGGCCACATCACCGGGCCTCCCGCTGAAAACACCTCCCACAAACCCATCTTGTACAAATCCATATCTACCTCCTTAATATAGCGATGGTTGTATCAAAGTATCAAGGTATCAAGTATCAAAGTTTCTTCTTTGACACTTTGATACACTGACACTTTGACACAATTATTTTGCGTGCGCCTTTATCCAGTCCATCCTCTCTTGGGCGTATTTTGCCTCTTCTACATCCATGGCCCGGATTCTTTTGTAAATATTAACCGCTTCTTTAAAATTCTCTTTATCTTCATAAATCGCGGCTATCCTTAGAAGCGATTTTACCGCTAAGTTGTTATTTTCCGCATAAAGGTAGGTAACTTTCAAGTACTCTTCGATAGCCTCGCTGTATTCACCCTGCGCCTCTTTAGTCTCTGCTATCTTAAATTGGATATCCGCCATTTCTCTCGCCGGGACTACATCCAGGCTCTGGTTATAAAAATTTATTGCTTCATTATAATTACCTGACTTACGGTAGAGGCCTGCGATCTTCGGATAAATCAAAGTTGCGAGATTAGCGTATTCCCTGGCTACGTCCTTATACATCTTCAGGGCCAAATCGGTTTTGCCTTGTTTGGCATATATATCCGCTATGGCAATACCGGATGTGCCGGTGAGGTCGGATTTACCTAATTCTGCTGCCTTCTTGAAATTTGCTATGGCTTCTTCATACTTGCCTTCCTCTGCGTAAGTAGAACCTAAAATATAGTAGGCATCGGGGATTAAATTACTCTTGGGAAAGTCCTGTATTAGCGAGGAGAAATACCGGCGCGCCAGGCCCAGGTCATCATGCCTGTAATAGTACTCCCCCAGCCACCACATCACTTCCGGGGTGAGCCGGGAATCGGGATATTTGGAGCGCAATACCTTAAACCTGTCCATGGCCTCTTTTTCATTCCCAAGCTGGTAGTAGCAATCGGCTATCTCGTATTCGGCCTTCTGGACTGACTCCGTATCCTGGTTGTAGTTCCTGATGATATCTTTAAAGACCTCGATAGCCTGCGCAAATTCACCTAAATTATAGAGGCTGCTCCCTAAAAGATACATGCCTTGGGGCCTTAAGGCGCTCTCTTTAAATTCATCCTTAAAATTTTCGAAGATTTCCTTGCTGGAGTTATAGTCCTGTTTTTGAAAATAAGTTATCCCCAAGGCATAAGCTGCCTCATCGGATAATTTCGAATTAGGGAAATTGTTTTTCAGGCTCTGGAAAGCCATGATCGCTCCGTCGTAATTATAGGTCTTCAGTAAACTGTTGCCTAACTGATATTGCACGTAATCGTTATATAACGTATCCGGATAATCCTTTAATATGGTATCGTATGCCTCAATTGCCTTGACGTATTCTCCCGAGTCCTGGTAGGCATCGCCTATCTGGCAGAGCGCGGCTACCTTAATCATCTTATCTTCAGTGTGCCTGGCAATCTTCTGGAATTCGTCTATTGCTTCTTTGAATTCCCCCTCTTTTAAAAATGCCCAGGCCAGGCCGTAATGCAGCTTGTCAATGCTCTCCTGGGGTATGGATGCCGATATCTTGTCTAATGCCTCTTCGTATACGCCTATTGCCTCTTTATATTCGGAAATATTATAAAGCGTTTCAGCCTTGCCCAGATAACCCTGAATTAAAATAAGCGGGTCAGAAGATACCTTTAATAATTCATCATACGTATCTTTGGCCTGGGTAAATCTCTTAGTCTCTGCGGATAAAAGCGCTTTGCCTAATAACAGGATATCCTGCCCCTTTTTCTCCAGTTTATCGGGTACGATGCCTGAAAACGTATCCTGGGCTTCCTTATATTTTTTTGATTTCAGGTAGGCCCAGCCTATGCCTAACTTAGAGAGCGCCTGTATTCTTTCGTCATTAGTATTGGCTATGGCCTTGGAATATTCATCAATGGCCTCACTGAAATTGTTCAAATAATAATCTGCTTCGGCCAGATAAAAATAAATATAAGCGGTGCGCGCGCTATCCTTAGGGTAGGCCTTCATATAAGATTGCAGCCTGTCTTTGGTGCCGGTGTAATCCTTCAGATTATAGAGGCACTCCGCTATTTTAAACGCGGAATCCTGCGCCTGAGGCTCCTTGGGGAATTTCTCCTGTGTGATTTTAAAGTATTTCACGGCCTCGGTAAAATCGGATTCCTGGAACAAACACCAGCCTAAGGAATAATAGGCATAAACGGAATAAGAAGATTTCGGGTAACCCTCAATTATCATCCTGTAATACTGGCCTGCCTTGGTAAAATTATTGCCTTTAAAATGCACTTCGGCGATCCAATAGAGGACTTCGTCCTTGATATTCTGCGCGGGAGGCCAAGTAAGGAGCCCTTCAAACTTGGCTAGGGCATCTAAGAACCTATTCTGGTGATAATAGCACTGCCCGATTAAAAGGTTCGCTTCTGCTGCCCTGGAAGAAGCAGGGTAATTCTTTAAGAAACGCTCAAAGAGCCCCAAGGCTACGTCATAGAAGCCGTCTTCAAAGGCCTTCTCGGCGACAAAGAGCGCCTCTTCTTCCTTGGAGGAATCCTGGGCATGTAAGCTGTAAGCTGTAAGCTGTAAGCTGTAAGCGAAAATAAAAAGAAAAGGTAAAAGAATTCTAAGAGATTTAAAAAATTGATTTTTGAGTTTATTCATGATTAAAACTATATCACTTCTTTATTCTTTCTTCAATACTTTTCTCAAAAATTGCGCCGTGTATGACTTGTGGTTATTAAGCAATTCCTCGGGGCTGCCGCTGGCTACGACCTCGCCTCCTTTTTCTCCGCCTTCAGGGCCCAAGTCAATGATGTAATCAGCGCACTTTATTACCTCCAGATTATGCTCAATCACGCAAATAGTGTTGCCTTTATCCACTAATCTCTGCAGGACAGAAAGAAGTTTTTCTACGTCAGCAAAGTGTAATCCGGTAGTAGGCTCATCCAAAAGATAAAGGGTTTTGCCTGTCGAACGCTTGCTAAGTTCTGAGGCAAGTTTAACCCGCTGCGCTTCACCGCCCGATAAAGTGGTTGCGCTCTGGCCAAGTTGTATATAACCTAAGCCCACTTCAAAAAGATAGCTCAAGATGCCCTTTATCTTTGGGATATTGGCGAATAAATCCAGCGCCTCCTCCACGGTCATATCCAAGACTTCGGCAATAGATTTACCCTTATATTTCACCCCCAGGGTCGCCTCATTAAAACGCCTGCCTTTACAGACATCGCATTTTACATAGACATCGGGGAGAAAATGCATCTCAATCTTTTTTATGCCGTCTCCTGCGCAGGCCTCGCAACGGCCGCCTTTAACATTAAAAGAAAACCTGCCCGGTTTATACCCCTTAATGCGCGCTTCGGGGAGCCTGCTGAATATATCCCGGATATGGCTAAAGACTCCGGCATAGGTGGCCGGATTTGAGCGCGGGGTCCTGCCGATAGGAGACTGATCAACGACAATAACCTTGTCAACGTATTCTACGCCCGTAATCTTCTGATGCAGCCCGGGTTTTTCCCTGGATTTATATAATTTTTGTGCGAGGCTGCGATACAATATCTCATCGATGAGAGTAGACTTACCCGAACCGGATACCCCCGTAACGCAGATAAAGACACCTAAGGGGAATTTTACATCTATATTTTTCAGGTTGTGCTCCCTGGCACCCTTAATCTCCAAGAACTTCCTTTTCTGCCAGGGCCTCCTCTGTATAATTTTACACGCCCTGAGTTCACCTCTAAGATATTTTGCAGTAAGAGAATCTGAACGTTTTAATAAATCCTCCCTGTCCCCTGAGAAAACTATTTCTCCGCCGTGCCTGCCTGCGCCCGGGCCTAAATCTACAATATAGTCAGCTGCCAGTATCGTAGCTTCATCGTGTTCTACGATAATCAGGGTATTACCCAGGTCCCTTAAGGTCTTCAGGGTAGAAATTAATCTGGCGTTATCCCTCTGGTGCAGGCCGATACTGGGCTCATCCAATATATATAATACACCTACTAAGGCCGAGCCTACCTGCGTAGCCAAACGGATACGCTGCGCTTCGCCGCCGGAGAGAGTGGCGCTCTTTCTGTCTAAAGTGATATATTCTAAACCCACATCAATACAGAATTGCAATTTCCGGATTATCTCTTTTAAAGCCTGATGCGCGATTATCTTCTGCCTTTGTGTCAATTCCAACGTTCCAAAAAATTGGCGCGCTTCTTTAATGGACATCGCCGTGACTTCCCAGATATTCTTGCCGCTAATCGTAACGGCCAGGCTTTCTTTTTTTAACCTTGCGCCCCGGCAAACCGGACAGGGGAGGCTAGACATAAACTTAGATATCTCTTCTTTCAGGTAATCGCTTTCGGTCTGATGGAATAATCTTTCCAGGTTAGGGATTACCCCCTCAAAAGGTTTTCCGCCGGCATTTATATCAGCCCCGTAAAGTATGGCCTTCTGCACATGCTTGCCTAATTTCTTAAACGGCGTATCCAAATCAAAACCCATTGTAAATGAAAGTTCTCGGATGAGCCAGCGGTAATAAAGAATATAGCCCCTGCCGCCCCTCTTCCAGGCCTCGATGGCGCCTTCGTTTATGGATTTATTCCTATCAGGGATGATTAAATCCGGGTCAAATTCTAACTTAGTGCCTAAGCCATGGCAGGCAGGGCAGGCGCCATAGGGTGAATTAAAAGAAAACATCCGCGGCTCAACCTCAGGATAACTGATGCCGCATTTGGTACAGGCATATTGTTCGCTAAAAACTATATCAGTTTGCCGGTTTGTCGGTTCGCCGGTTTGTCGGTTCAACCGGCCAACCGGCGGACTAGCTAACTGACTAACTATCGCAATGCCTTTACCTACCTTAAGCGCTGTTTCTATGGAATCGGTGAGCCTGTTTTTTACTTCGGGTTTGATGATAAGCCTGTCTACCACTACTTCGATATTATGGATATTGTATTTCTTGAGTTTAATCTTTTGAGGTAAATCGTAAATTTCGCCGTCTACCCGCGCCCTGACAAAACCGGCTTTCTGAATCTGGGCAAATATGTCTTTATATTCTCCTTTTCTGCCTCTGACTAACGGCGCCAATATCTGGATATCAGAACCCTGTGATGAGGCCATAACTCTCTCTACTATCTCCTGTGCGCTCTGCCTCTCTATGGGTTGTCCGCACTGATAACACAAGACCTTACCGATACGCGCAAAAAGGATCCTCAAATAGTCGTAGATTTCAGTCTGGGTCCCTACGGTAGAACGGGGATTGCCTCCGGCAGTCCTCTGTTCAATAGCTATGGCAGGGGATAATCCTTCGATATATTCTACGTCGGGTTTCTGCAGTTGCTCTAAAAACTGGCGGGCATAGCTGGAGAGGCTCTCTACGTAACGCCTCTGGCCCTCGGCATAAATAGTATCAAAGGCCAGGCTGGATTTACCCGAACCGGAGAGGCCCGTAATAACGATAAGTTTATTCCGGGGTAATCTTAGGTTTATATTTTTAAGGTTGTGCTCTTTAGCGCCTTTGATAATAATAGCGTCTTCCATAGAAGTAAGATTATACCAAAAAAGAAAGCCCCTGTAAATTAGAGATGAGACCATTTTACAGGGGCTTCTTTGCCTTGATACTTATCTTTTTTTCTTTTTCTTGCCGCCTCTTTTCATCTTGGCGCAAGAAACATCGCCTTGTTTATCAACAAAATAAAGGTAGCCCTCTTTCCTCTTGATGCCGCATTTTGCTACTTTCTTGGGGCTGCCTCCCTTTTTCGTACCTCTAGCCATCTTAGCGCAGGAAACATCGCCGTGCTTGTCAATATAATAGAGGTAACCCTTCTGTCTCTTTACTCCTACTTTCACTAATTTCTGTGCCATACCTTGTTCACCCCCTTTCGTTTCGATTATGTATCAAAGTATCATAGTGTCAGAGTATCAAAGTATAAAATCTTTTATTGCTTTTCCTTTGACACATTGATACTTGGCACCTTGACACTAACTTATCTATTAAGTTCCAATTTTAATCGGCTCTAAAATCTGTTTTAAGGTCGCTACTGCTGAAAGCACTGCCAGATAACTTGTCTTAGGATTATCAGGATGAATCAGATTTTCCGTACGGGTAGTGATCCTGCCTGCCTCTGATTCTATTTCTACTTCATGCACATTCTTTTCAAGATGAGGAGAAGCTACGATACGCACCAGGGTATTATCTGCTCCTATGCCTGCCAGGCTTAGAGTCGCCGCCACGTTTATGTTCTGAGGAAAATTCTTTATAGCAGAGGAGGCGCTGCCTTCAAAGATAACCGTATCTTTATCAATATTATCCAGGCGTATCTGTTTTTTAACCACATAAGGAACGCCTAAAAATGCCTTAGGAGGTTTTTTGGTAGTTAAGGTAACTTTATTTATTTTTCCGCAGGCTGCTGCCTTAAGGCCGTCTATGCCGCATATCGCTCCGGAAGGTATGAATATGCGCGCGTTCTTTTCTTTGGCCAATAGCCTTAACTCTTCATACTGTTTAATTATGCCGCCGACGCTCATCACCATGATATCGCGCCCTGCCGAAATTGTCTTTCTGGCGATATCGAAACTAGAGTCCGCTTTGGTAGCCTCAATAACTAAATCTACCCTATTTATTAAATCTTCCAAGTTCAGGGCGGCTAATTTCTTGCCAAGTTTACTCGATAAACTATAAGCCTTTTCTATATCAACGTCATATAAGCTCGCTAATTCTGCCCTGTCGGAGAAATCAGATAATATGGATGCAGCCAAAGAAGAACCGATGGCGCCACAACCTGCTATCCCAATCTTCAATAATTTAGCCATGCTAAAATCCGTAATCGGTAATTCGTAATTGGTAACTCGTAATTTTTATCTAAATTGTAAATTACGATTTACGATAATATTATCTATCAACCTTGTCTTTCCTATATATACCGCCAGCGCAATCAATGCCTTATCCTTTATTTTATCTAAAGGCCTTAAATTTTCTAAATCTACGATAGAGATATACTGGATAGAAACACTCTTTTTTGCGCTGATTAACCGCCTCATCCTGCCGATAATCTGCGTAGATTTTTTTTTGCCTTGCCTCACCATTTCTTTAGCTAAATTCAGCGCTTGAGATAAAATTACGGCATCTCTTCTTTCGCTTCTACTAAGATAAATATTCCGCGAACTTAAGGCCAAGCCGTCCTTATCGCGTACCGTAGGCATAATCTTAATTTTAACCGGCATATTTAAATCCTGGGCCATCTTTTTTATAATGAACGCTTGCTGGGCATCCTTTTGGCCGAAATAGGCGATATCGGGGTTAACTATATTCAAAAGCTTAGCCACAACCGTAGCCACGCCTTTAAAATGCCCCGGCCGGGATTTTCCGCATAGGCAATCACTTAAATCCCGAACAACTACATAGGTCTTGTAATTATCAGGATACATCCGGCGGCTATCAGGATAAAATATGACATCCGCGCCTTCCTTACTGCATAAGCGGGCATCGAGCTTAAAGTCTCTGGGATATTTTTTGTAGTCTTCTTGGGGTGCGAATTGAATGGGATTGACGAATACGCTTACCACGGCTTTATGGTTTTCCCGGCGCGCTGCCCTGATAAGGCTAAGGTGCCCGGCGTGCAATGCGCCCATCGTCGGCACAAAACCAATAGTCTGCTTCTTAAGATGCACGCTGCGGGAAAAAGCAGACATTTGTTTTAGGCTGCGGATAACTTTCATAACAGGTCTCTTAAGGGTTTCAGGACAAATTCCCTCCTGAACATCTCAGGATGCGGGATCATAAGTTCCTTTGTCTTTATCGCCTTGTCTGCGTAAAGCAGGATATCTAAATCTATGGGGCGCGGGCCAAAACGGATACCCTTCTTGCGGCCTAAGGCCTTTTCTATTTTTTTAAGGGTTTTAAGAAGCGGCAGAGGTGCAAGCGAAGTCCTGATTTTTAGGGCAGCGTTCAAGAATTTTCCCTGAGGGACTGCGCCCACAGGTTCGGTTTCATAAATCCGCGAGATTTTTTCTATTTTTATACCCTTGGTCTTTACCAAATAATCCAATGCCTTCTCGATATTTTTCCTTCTGTTTCCTAAATTAGAACCTACCCCCAGAAAACAAACTACCATTTATTTAGTTTATAGAGTTTGTTGAGTTTATAGAGTTATTGAGTTTCTAACTCAAACAACTCAATGAACTCAAGTAACTCAAAGAACCAACTATAGGATTTTTCTTAGACGTTGGGTTGCCTCCTGGATCCTTTCTTTGGATACGGTCAATGCCATCCTGATATATCCTTCGCCGTATTTACCGAAACCTACGCCGGGTGTCACTACGATATCGGCCTTCTCCAATAATAACGCAGAAAACTTCAGGGAATCTGTCTTTTTGGGTATCTTCAACCAGGCATAGAAAGTGGCTTTGGGTGGAGTTACCTGCCAACCCAGAGTATTCAAGCCTTTAACTAAAGCATCCCGCCTCTGTTGATAAATCTGGCACATCTCTTGGATATGCTGTTCGGGGCCTTCTAAGGCAGCCACACCTGCTAACTGAAGCGCAGAAAATATACCGGAATCAATGTTGGATTTAACTTTGGCCAATGCTGAAATTAACTGTGCGTTACCGCAGGCCCATCCTATACGCCAACCCGTCATATTATACGTCTTGGATAAAGAGTGGAATTCTATAGCCACGCCCCTTGAACCCTCGGTCTCCAGTAGGCTATGCGGCCTGTATCCGTCATAAGCCAATTCAGAATAGGCCAAATCCGAAAGAAGGATAATTTTATTTTTGCCGGCGAATTCAACGGCCTCTTTATAAAAATCCTCATCCGCTACGGCAGAAGTGGGATTATTCGGATAATTAATATAAATTAATTTTGCTTTTTTGCGTATATTTAAAGGTATCTTTTTTAAATCAGGCAAGAATTCATTCTCTTTTAAAAGCGGCATAAGATAAGGTTTGCCTCCGGCAAAGATTGTCCCTCCTTTATAAGGAGGATAGCAGGGATCAGGAATGAGCGCATAATCGCCCTCATCCAGAAATGCCAAAGGAAAATGGGCAATGCCCTCTTTGGAGCCGATCAAAGGCAGGATTTCGGTTTCCGGTTCGAGATTGACCTGAAAACGGTTTTTATACCATTTGGCGATAGACTGGCGTAGGCCTAACAGGCCCTGGTCTAAGGCATAACGGTGGGTCAGGGGGTCGCAGGCAGCCTGATACAACCTGTCAATGATGTGGTTGGGTGTCGGCAGGTCAGGGTCGCCTATACCCAGGTCAATGATATCTTTGCCTTTTTGTTTAGCTATCCTTTTAGCCTTATCTATCTCAAGAAACAAATAAGGCGGTAAATTTTCTAACTTTTTAGAGAGTTTAAACATATCTGCCCCTTAAAATTAAAAAACAATTACTGAATTTTCCTGATGAACCGTTGTTATTTTAAACCCTAAAGAACTTTAAATACGATACCAAAATCATTTTCATAAATAATTTTGAAATAACTTTTCTGCTTCTTGATCTGGCGATATAATCCTCCGTTTTTATCGGCATACCCGTAAGCCGTTTTAAAGATATGTTTTAAAAATTTATAAGGCCTCTTAATATTCCCCGTATTTAAATCAAGGTAAAGTTTGTATATTTTGGGGTACTTATAAAACATATATATAGGGTCGAGGACGACCAAATAGTTATCTTTGGGGTTTAAACAGATAAAATAAGGCGAAGCAGACCAACTCGTATGGTAGACGGTTTCTCCGGGGGGGATATTTTTATTCATCCATATTGCTACCTTTTCATAAGCGGTATTTCTTATTGTAGAAGCCAACATAGTGTTTGCTTGCGTTTGTATATTAGGAAAGAAAAATATACCGAGAATCAATGAAGAGGCGATAATAAAAATGCGCGCCCTCGATATGACTAACCCTTTTGGCTTATCTATCAGCCAGTCCTTTATATAAGAGGCGAAAAAAATAAAAAATAAGACATTTGCCACATGCCAATACCTAAAACCGAGAAACGAAAGGGCTAAGTAGAAACTACTGCAAAACCACCAGACAAGGGTAGCCAGGCTTAATTTTACTCTTGATAAAAAAGCCATCCATATAACCAGGTAAAAGGCCAAAAATATGGAGAAATTAAAAACAAGCGCGGCCTTGGAAGAAGCAGAATATAATTCCCTGCCAAACCCCCCTATGCCGCCGACGGTGGTATAAAAAGGCACCAGTATCGCGTTTAAATGCATAGAAAGCCAATTATTGGGGTTGTTGGGATGAAGTGCGCAACCTAAGAGAACCCCAATAACTGTGGCGTAAATATTCCTGATAAAAAAATCCTTATTGAGAATATACCTTATCAATTCACAGGCTAAAGCAAATATCAAGAGCGTAAGGAACGAGATATGGGTAAGGGGATAAAGAAAAGACACGATAAACACCCTTATCCATTTCTTGTTAATCAAAAAGTAAATACCCAGAATAGTTAATATATTAGCTAAAATAACGGGCCGAAGGCGCACAAAATAGGTAATAAAAGTAAAATTTACGAAAGGCAATAATAGACAACAGGCTGCCAAAAATGTCGGAAGATACCTTTTTAATATAAAGGCGTAGGTAAGAATGAACAGAATATCAAAGAAAATAATGGCGTATTTACCATCTAAAACAAGATTTTGGGAAAGCGACAAAAATGGGATGGTCAGAAGATGGAACAAAAACTCTTTGTCTGAAAAGAACCTTTTAAATGTGGAGAATTGAGCCCAATGGAAATCATAACGCGGCCCGAGGTCTTTTAAAAAGCTTGAAGCGGCTATATGGTAATATTCATCCGCTTCGTGGAAGGTCGGTAGCAGAAACTGGATGAATATAGAATAAATAATAATAGAGGCCAAGACTAAAACCAAAGCAAAATTAGACAGCCATTTCTCATTATTTATTATTCTAAAATAATTCATTTTCTATCCGTAAAGTTCCCTTAGCGCAGTGCCGGGCCTGTTATTTCAGGACATCCTGCATGGAATACAGGCCTGCGGGTTTACCCATTACCCATTTAGCAGCTTTCAATGCCCCTAAGGCAAATAAATCGCGGGAATGCGCCTGATGCTTTATCTCAATGCGTTCGGAATTGCCGCAGAAGATAATTGTATGGTCGCCTACAATATCACCTAACCTGATGGCGTGCGTAGGAATTTCTTTCCTAGTGGTATCCGCTAAAATCTGGGCAAATTTTTTGGCTGTCCCCGAAGGCGCGTCCTTCTTGGCCTTGTGGTGCGCCTCGACTATCTCAATGCTATACTCCGGCCCCAGTTTTTTGGCTATTTCCGCAAGTATGGAAAATAACACATTCACGCCTACCGACATATTCGGAGAGAATACTACCGGGACAACTTTGGAGGCCTCTTCTACTTTGTTAATCTGCGCCTCGCTTAATCCGGTAGTGCCTAATACCAGGGCTTTTTTGTGCCTGGCGACATAATCCAAATTCATTTCAGTAGCTTCCGGCGTAGTGAAATCAATGAACACGTCCACCAGAAACAGGCCATCCTGAGTAGATGAGATTTTTAATTTACCCAATTCCTTACCGATGGCGGGCGTACCTTTTTTTTCCAGCGCAAAGGTAACTTCAAAATCTTTATCCGCGGATGCTAATTTAAATATCCGCCGGCCCATTTTCCCGCAGACACCGGCAATACCAAGTTTAATCATCTCCCCTCCATCTTGCACCTGGTGTAAAGCTAATAACGGGACAGGTACAATCTCAATTCCGCACCAGGTGCCCGATTGGATTTGCACCTGGTGCGAAAAACTACAATAGACCGTAGTCTTTTAATGCCTTTTTTAGTTTTCCCAAATTCTCTTCGGACATGGGGCACATCGGCAACCTTAAATCCGGCTCGCAGAGTTTCATTAATCCCATGGCTGTTTTTACCGGTATGGGGTTAGTTTCCAGAAAGACCGCCTTTATCAAAGGTAATAATTTATAGTGTAATGCGCGGGCTTTCTGGATATTTCCTTTCTCGAATTCACTGACCATATCCGCTACATCTTTAGGGGCAATATTAGCCACTACCGAGATAATACCTGTGCCGCCGATACTTAATACCGGTAACGTCAGGCTGTCGTCTCCTGAAATCAAGGCAAAATTTTGCCCGCATAATGCTTTTATGCATGACATCTGGTCAAGGTTCCCCGAAGCCTCTTTGACTCCTACTATATTTTTGCAATCGCAGCTTAATCGGGCGATCGTCTCCGGCTCTATGTTTACGCCGGTGCGCGAAGCGATGTTATAAAGTATGATGGGTATATCAACAGAATCAGCAATGGCCTTAAAATGCGCATAAAGGCCTCTTTGCGTAGGCCGATTATAATAAGGCGAAACCTGTAAAGACGCGTCTGCCCCGGCCTTGGCAGCATGTTTAGTTAACATCACTGCTTCTTCCGTAGAATTTGAACCTGTGCCGGCAATAACCAGGACTCTTTTCTTTACTTGTTCTATGGTAATTTCAATGACACGGTCATGTTCTTCAAAAGATAAAGTCGCAGACTCGCCTGTTGTCCCACAGGGCACGATGCCGGATGTCCCGTTTTTAATCTGGAACTCTATCAGGCCCCTCAGCTTCTTTTCATCGACTTTTCCATTGTTAAATGGGGTGACTATTGCTACAATTGAGCCCCTAAACATAATACGCTCCTTTGTAAACTATCCTGGCCTTACCTTCTAACCAGACATCGCTGAATTTCCGGCCTGTTTTTTCAAAATAGACCTTTAATATTTCTCCACTCTTGGTATGTATATTTATCCTGCTGTAAGCTGTAAGCTGTAAGCTGTAAGCTGTAATTAAAGCTGAGGCGACCGCCCCTGTCCCGCAAGCTAGGGTCTCATTTTCTACGCCTCTTTCATAAGTCCTAAGTTTTATATTCCTTTTATCCAACACCTCTATAAAATCGGCATTGGTCCCTTGCGGAGCGAATTGTTTATGGTAACGTACCTGCCTACCCAAATCTGTCACATCTATCTTGTCTAAATCTGCGACGAAGATTACGGCATGCGGAACACCGGTATTGATAAAATTTACGCGTAAAGTTCTATTCCTGAGCCTAACGGGTAAATCCAACTTTATTTCTTTTGGTTCAGTGAGTTTTATTTTTACGTTATCCCGCTTTACCTCGGATTCGATTATCCCTGCTTTGGTTTCGATTTTTACTTTACTGGATTTTTTATAGAGCGCGGTTGCCCTGGCCCCATTGCCGCACATTTGGGCCTCCGAACCATCGGGATTAAAAATGCGCATTCTTACATCGGCAACCCTGGATTTTTCTAAAATAAGTAACCCGTCAGCGCCTACTCCGTATTTCCGTTCACATATTTTTTTGGCTAAAGACTGAAAGCTAAAAACTGACAACTGACGACTGTTCTCAATAACCGCGAAGTCGTTTCCTGATGCCACTATTTTGGTAAAATCAATCTTTCGCATATTACAAACCAAAAAGAAAAGGCGGAATTACCTCATTCTGGACCAAATCCGCGTAAGATTCTCTTTTTCTGATTGTAAAAACTTTATCTTTAACTACCAAAACTTCCTGTGCCCTCAGCCGGGAGTTATAGTTAGAAGACATGCTAAAGCCGTAGGCACCCGCGCCCATTACCGCCAGGTGATCCCCTTCTCTAACGCGGGGCAATTTTCTATCCTTGGCGATGAAATCTGCGCTTTCGCAAATAGGGCCGACTACATCTACTTTACTCGTAACTCGTAACTCACCTGCATGCCGGACAGGCAGGTAACTCGTAACTCGTAATGGTAAAATTTGATGATAAGCATCGTATAAAGCGGGCCGGATTAAATCATTCATCCCTGCGTCAATAATCACAAATTTCTTTTTGGGCGTATTTTTAATATACAGAACTTTAGCCACCAGGATGCCGGCATTACCTACGATAAACCTTCCGGGCTCCAGAATTATTTTTAGCCCTGTTTTTTCTAATGAGGGTGTAATCCTTTTGGCAAATATCTGAGCGGTCTGAGGGGTTTCTTTATTATAGATAATCCCCAGGCCTCCTCCTATATTCAGATATTCCAATTCTATGCCTTTTCGCCTTAACTGCCAGATGAAATCCGCTATCTTGGTTATGGCGGCGAGGTAAGGCGCGCTCTCGGTAATCTGCGAACCGATATGTATGTGCAAACCGCAGATATTTAAATTGGCGAATTTATCGCGCGCAAGCAGTATTCTATAGGCATTTTTAAAATCTATGCCGAATTTATTGGTAATTTTACCCGTAGTAATGAATTTGTGGGTCTTGGGCTCCACGTCAGGATTGATGCGTATGGCCACCCGAGTAACCCTGCTTAGCCTTTTAGATATGCGGTTAATATTCTCTAATTCAGGGATAGACTCCACATTGAAAAAGAGGATTCTTTTTTTTATGGCGTCCTCTATCTCCCGGCCTGTTTTACCCACTGAGGCATAGACAATTTTATCTGCCGGACAACCGGCTTGCGATGCGCGGAAGAGCTCTCCGCCGGAAACGATATCTAATCCCGCGCCTTTATCTACTAAAGCTTTTAAAATAGCTAAGTTGGAATTCGCCTTCACCGAATAACAAATGAGCGGTTGTATAGGAGCGAAGGCAGTTTTCAGCTTCAGAAAATGGCCGATGAGAGTATGGTAGCTGTAGATATAAAGCGGCGTGCCGAAACGCCTGGCTAAATCCTCAACCCTAACATTCTCACAGTAAAGATGGCTTCCTTTATATTTGAATTCGTGCATTTAGTTTATCCTTATTAGCGGCTACCTTGCCTTGCTTTCTCGCAGGGATTCAAATTATCCCCTGCTTTTAGGGTGTGTGCTCGTCAAATTTTCCTCGCCCACACCCACTCGCGGGGTCCCCTTTCAAGCTGCTCGAAATCAAACCAAGCCACCCGCTAAAAATATTACCTCTTAATTGACTTCTTAGACTTTACCGAAACCAAAGGATCAAATAACTTAACTATTTCTTTCTTAACAAATTTATTGGAAAACTTCCTTAATAAATTCTCCGGCATATCTTTAATTTTGATCTCATTACCAAGCGAATATTTTATTAGTTTTCCTATAATAGTATGCGCTTCCTTAAAAGGAATCTTCTTATCTACAAGGTAATACACAATGTCAGTTGCATAGAGGCCTTCATCTTTCAGGTGCTCTTCTATCTTGGGCTTATTGAATTTCAACGTTTTAATTAAACCGCTTAATACTTTCAATTCGCTGGAGACTATTTCAAAAGAATTAAATAGCGGTTCTTTATCTAACTGCATATCTCTATTGTATGTCAGAGGCAGACCTTTCATCATCGTTAATACGCTCACTAAATTACCATACAACCTGCCAGCATAGCCCCTAATTAGTTCTAATACGTCAGGATTTTTCTTCTGTGGCATCAGCGAACTACCGGTGCAGAAAGATTCATTGATTTCCACAAAATCAAATTCTTTTGTTGACCAGATAATTAAATCTTCAGCTAATCTAGATAGGTGCATTGCAAGGATCGATAGAGCACTGATGGTTTCAATAACAAAATCCCTATCGCTGACCGAATCAAGTGAATTTTCAATCGCTTCTATAAAATCAATGCCTATCTTTTTTAATTGTTCTCCTGCCTTAATTTTATATTCATTGGAACTAATAGGCGTACCTGCAAGCGCTCCTGCGCCCATAATAGCCTTCATATTCTTAGCAATAGATGTTAACCTCTCTGTATCCCTGATAAGCATGTCTTCATATGCTTCTAAGTAATCCTGCAATAATACCGGCTGAGCATGCTGTAGATGTGTAAACCCAGGAATAACAATATCCGAATTTTTCTCTGCTAAACTTATAATCTCTTTTGTAAGCTCCAAGATGAGTTTACAAGAACAAAGAATGCATTCTCTACAGTATAATTTAGTTGCGAATACAACTTGATCATTCCTGGATCTTGCAGTATGTAGTTTCAAAGCCAAATCTCCAATTCTATTTTGCAGTGCATTCTGAATATAAGTATGGATATCTTCGTTTCTATCTGTCTTTTTAAACTCCTTATTTCTTAGCTGAGCATGAATAGCCCCCAATCCCTCTTTTAGTTTTAATGCCTCAGTTGACGTTAACAATCCGGCTTTTTCTAATATAATTACATGTAATTTTGAACCAACTAAATCCCAGTTAGCTAGCTTATAGTCAAATTGTATCGACTTAGTAAACTCCTCTACTAATGGGTCTGTTTTTTTGCTGAATCTTCCGCCCCATAATTTCTTCGCCATTTCATCTCCTTGATCTTATAACTTACGGCTTACAGCTTACGGCTTATTTCCTATAAGGCATTCCCCATATCTTAATAAACCCTTCGGCTAATTTCTGGTCGAATTTGTCTTCTTTGCCGTAAGTGCTCAATTCCTTTTTATACAACGAATGATGTGACTTTCTACCCACAGCCACACAGTTACCCTTGAATAATTTCATTTTTATCGAACCGCTGGCATACTTTTGCGTAGAATCCACAAAGCCATCCAGCGCCTCTTTTAAAGGAGAATACCAGAGCCCATAATAAACCAGCTCCGCATATTTAAGCGAAACTATCTCTTTAAAATGCGCTAGTTCCCTGTCTAAAACTATACTCTCTAATTCTTTATGGGCAATATGCAATATGGTCGCCGCAGGCGCTTCGTAAATCTCCCTGGATTTAATGCCTACTAATCTATTTTCAACCAGGTCACTCCTGCCGACGCCGTAAAGCCCGCCTATCTCATTCAGATGGTTGATTAAATTCTTCGGTTTATAAATCTTGCCGTCTATTTTTTTAGGCACGCCTTTTTCAAAAGAAATTTCTATATATTTAGGGTATGTAGAGGCACCCGTCGGGCTCTTGGTAATCAGGTAAGCGTCCTCAGGCGGTTCCTGCTCCAGATTTTCCAGGATGCCCGCTTCAATGCTAATACCCCAGATATTCCTATCAATGCTGTAAGGCTTCTTTTTGCTGACATCTATAGGGATATTATACGTATGCGCGTATTCTATTTCTTCTTCCCGCGACTTAAAATCCCAGGCCCTCACCGGAGCGACAATCTCTAATTTTGGGTCTAATATTCCCGTAGTCACCTCAAACCTGACTTGATCATTACCTTTACCGGTACAACCATGGGCTACGGCCTCGGCCTTTTCTTTATGCGCTATTTCTACCAGATATTTGGCAATCAAAGGCCTGCCCAATGCTGTAGCGAGCAGGTATTTACCTTCATAAATAGCGCCTGCCTTTAAAGCCGGGATAACAAAATCCTCTACAAATTCATCCTGAAGGTCTTTAATATATATTTTGGAAGCGCCGGCAGCTAAGGCCCGTGCCTCTATTGCCGCAAAATCCTCACCCCCTCCTAAACCCTGGCCTAAATCCGCGGCAAAACAGATTACTTCGTATCCTTGATCCTTAAGCCACCTTACTGCGCAGGAGGTATCTAGCCCCCCGGAATAAGCAAGAACTATCTTTTTCTTATCCGTCATTTAAAAACTCCTATTTCTTATGGACAGGTATAACAATCATCTTTATTCGGCTCTCCATCGGTCGCGCAATTAGCCGTAGACCCGTCATCTTCAATCTTAAAATACCAAGACCTTTCATCATCGCCCTTTCGCGTGGCCTGGACACAACCCGTGCTCCAGACTTCGTAGTCCCAACTACGTCCGGAACCTGCAGGCAAAGAAAGATGCAGGTTATTGTTGATAGTGACTATATCCGATACTGAACCTTCTGAGGCAGGATAATAAGTATCCGTATCCATCTCATATGTCTTTTCCATAACTTGGAGTAATTTTAAATTTGAAATGGCCTCTTTATCTAAGACGCCTTCCTTCGTAGTGCCGAAAGATGAAAGATACAAGGAGGCGATGATGCCAATAATAATAACGACAACAATGACCTCAATTAAAGTAAAACCTTTTTTCATCTGTTTTTCCTTTCTTATTAACGCGTCTTTAAATCCTTAGCCTATTCTTATTTAACGTTTTATAAAATCACTTTAGCAACTTAATAAGGATCGCCTTCTGTATATGCATCCTGTTCTCTGCCTGATCAAAAACCACGGAATTCTCACTGTCAATGGCCTCATCCGTGATCTCATCGCCCCTGTGCGCCGGCAGGCAATGCATAATTAAAACACCCTTTTTGGCTGACTGCATGAGTCTCTTATTCACCTGGTATTCCTTAAATACCTTCTTTCTAATTTGGGCTTCTTTTTCCTGGCCCATGCTCGTCCAGACATCAGTATAAATGACATCCGCACCCCTGGCTGCCTCCTGGGGTTTGATAAATAGATTTATGGTTGAACCGTTTTCTTTAGCGATTATCTGCGCTTCTCTTAAAACCGCTTTATCCGGTTCATATCCTTTAGGTGTAGCCACATGCATATTCATACCTACGCTGGCACAGGCATACAATAAAGAATTGCAGACATTATTGCCGTCTCCTACATAGGCTAAGGTTACGCCTTTAATATTCTTCAACTTTTCCCTGACGGTATAAATATCAGCCAGGGCCTGACAAGGATGCAACAAGTCTGACAAACCGTTTATTACCGGCAGAGCGGAAAATTTAGCCAGCTCTAAAATATTTTTATGCTCAAAGGTCCTTAATACTATGCCGTCTACGTACCTGGAAAGAGTCCTGGCTACATCTTTAATAGATTCCCTTACCCCCAGATTGATTTCATCAGGCCCTAAATATATGGAATATCCTCCCAGCTGATACATGCCTACTTCAAAAGAAACCCGCGTGCGGTTCGAAGGTTTTTGAAAGATTAGGGCCAGGGCCTTGCCTGCCAATACCCTGCTGTATTTATTCTTATCCTGCTTTAAACCATCAGTAAGGGTAAAGATATCCGTAATATCTCCTGAGGCCAGGTCTTTAATACAAATAAAATCTTTTTTCATAGCATCCTTCTTTTAAACATTAAAACATTCTAACATTACAACATTCAAACATTTTCCCGCTTGACCTTCTTATACTAAAGCGGGATCCCGCTAGCGCAATTAGATTATAAAGCGGAAAAACTTTCAAACACACTATCCAGTATTTTAATCGCTTTATCAATTTCTTTTTTGCTGATATTTAATGCCGGCATAAGCCGCAAAACTTTATCGTGAGTGCAGTTAATCAAAAGCCCATTTTCTATGCATTTTTCCACGATGGCTTTCCCCTCAATATTTAATTCTACGCCGGCCATCAGGCCCAAACCCCTTGTTTCCTTTATCGCCGGATACTTATTTTTTAAATCATTCAGTCGCGTAAATAAATATTCTCCCATCCTGGAGGCATTGGTAAGCATCTTTTCCTTTTGTATGGCCCTGAATACTGCCAATGCTGCTTTGCAGATTACCGGCCCTCCCCCAAAAGTAGAGGCATGCATCCCTGGCCCTAAGGTATCGGCAATCTCTTTCTTGACTAACATCACGCCGATAGGCAAGCCTCCGCCTAAGGACTTGGCCAGCGTCACTATATCCGGGGTTATGCCGTAATGCTGATAGCAGAATAATTTCCCGGTCCTGCCGATACCGGTCTGCACTTCATCTACGATTAAAAGCAGGTTCTTCTCAGCGCAAATCTTACTTAACGCCGAAACAAAATCCCGGCTGGCGACATTAATCCCGCCTTCCCCCTGGATCAACTCCAGCATTATGCCTACTGTCTTTTCGGTTATGGCCTTTTTGACTTCCTCAATATCGTTAAATTTTACTGTCTTAAAACCTTCCGGTAGAGGCGCAAACCCGTTCTGGTATTTTTTCTGTCCGGTAGCAGCCAAAGCAGCCAGGGTCCTGCCGTGGAATGAGTTTTCGAAAGTAATAATTTCATACCTGCCGTTTCCGATGGTTCGACTACGCTCACCATCGGCACTGAGCGAAGCCGAAGGCTGAGTCGAAGTGCCGAATTTCCGGCTAAACTTTATGGCTGCCTCATTTGCCTCTGCCCCGGAATTGCAGAAAAAAACCTTAGCGGGGTGAGTCCAATAGACTATCTCCTTGGCTAATTTTGCCTGGGCAATATGGTAATAATTATTAGGTATAAATATCAATTTGGAAATCTGGTCCCGCACTGCCGCTACCACCTTAGGATGGCAATGCCCCAGGTTACCTACTCCCCAACCCGGGAAAAAATCCAGATAAGCTTTATTATGGATATCCCAGAGCCGGCTGCCTTTGCCTTTGACAAAAATCAAAGGAACCTTGGTATAGGTCGGCATGATGTAATCTTTATATGCCTGCAATATCTCTTCTTTTTTCATAAACTTTTAAACATTTTAACATTCTAACATTTAAACTATCTTACAATCTCCGTCCCTACTCCCATATCCGTAAATATCTCTAAAAGCAAACCGTGCGGCGTGCGCGCATCAATAATATGCGTCTTTTTTACGCCCTTCTCTAATGCCTCAACGCAGGCCATCACTTTGGGGATCATCCCCTGCTGGACAATGTTATTTTCAATTAACCCCTTTGCCTCATCTACCGTTAAAGTAGATAAAAAAGAATTCGGGTCATCAGGATTACGCATAATGCCTTTTACATTAGTAAGCAAAACTAATTTCTCCGCCTTAAGGGCAGCGGCAATATTGGCGGCTGCCTCATCGGCATTGACATTGTACGCCTTTTTATCCTGGCCTTTGCCCATCGGCAGCACAACGACTACTGTATCAGACTTAAATTCTTCCAGTATCGGTTCGGCATTTATTTCAGTAATATGGCCGACTAACCCCAGGTCTACCTCTGCTTTCTTCTTCTTTACCTGGATTATCTTTTTATCCTGGCCGTTCAAACCCACGGCGTTTGCGCCTAATTCAGTTATCTCATTGACAATAATATCGTTTAATTTCTGCAACTCCTCTTCCACAACAGTCAGTGTCTTTGCATCGGTGACGCGTATACCGTCTACGAATTCCGCCTTCTTCCCTTCTGAACGAATACGCTCGCTTATATTCGGGCCTCCCCCATGTACCAATACCGGCTTTAAACCCATAAAACTTAAAAAAACAATATCCTCCAGGACTCCTCTCCTGATTTTTTCTTCTCCCAGGATGCTCCCGCCGTATTTAATGACAATCGCCTTCTTATGGAACCTCTTGATATAAGGCAATGCCTCAATCAATACATCCGCTTTCTTGATTGCTTCTTCCATTTTCCTCTTCCTTAGTTATACTCTGCGTTTATCCTGATATATTCGGGTGTCAAGTCCGAAGTATAAACCGTAGCGCAGGCACTACCCCTGTTAAGAGACACGTCCACTTTTATTTCTTTCCTATCCAAGGGGCTTACCCTTATCCTGATCTCTTCCTCTCTGACATCTATCCCGCTTGCGCCGACAGCGGCGATAATCCTGCCGAAATTAGGATTCTGGCCGTAAACGGCAGTCTTAAAGAGATTGGAATTAGCAATGCTTAAAGCTGCTTGCCTTGCCTGTTTAAAATTTTTTGCCCCAGTTACCTGTATTTGAATAAATTTACTTGCGCCTTCGGCATCCCTGACAATCATCTTAGCTAACTCAATACAGATCGCCTGTAAACCCTGGACAAAAACAGTAAAATTCCTGCCATTTTTATCTATAAGGGTATTCTTTGCCCGGCCGTTGGCTAACATCATAACGCTATCGTTTGTGCTCATACACCCGTCAACGGTAATGCAGTGGAAAGAATTATCCGTAGATGCCCCTAAGGCCCGGGTTAAAGCCATTTGTGAAATTAAGGCATCGGTAAAAATAAATACCAGCATGGTCGCCATATCCGGCGCAATCATTCCAGCGCCCTTAGCAATACCGCAAATCGTAACTATATTTTTACCGATAGCCAGTTTCACAGTAGCCTCTTTACTGAACGTATCCGTAGTCATGATTGCTCTTTTTGCCTTATCTATGCCAGTCCCGGATAATCCTTTTACTAAGGCGGGCACGGCTTTTTCAATCTTTATCAAAGGCAATCTCCTGCCGATAATACCGGTAGAGGCAACCAGGGTATTCTCTTTTTTAATCTTTAAGGCGGCGGCTAAACTTTTAGCTGTTGCCTGGGCATCCCTTAAACCGGATTCTCCGGTAAAACAATTCGCATTGCCGCTATTGACGATTATTGCCCGATATCCCTTACCCCTCTTAAGGTGGATTTTATTTACCTGTATAGGCGCAGCCTGGATTCTATTAGTAGTAAAAAGGCAAGCGGCCTTGGCAGGGATATCAGAATAAAACAGCGCCAGGTCTAACTTTCCGGATTCTTTTATGCCTGAGGCCACGCCATTAGCTTTAAAACCCAGAGGCAAAATTGCTTTTTTATATACTTTCATATTAACGCGCTGTATTCCGGAAACTTATACATAATATTCATATTCTGCACTGCCTGGCCCGAAGCGCCTTTCAATAAATTATCTATGGCAGAAATGATAATTATGGAATCTGCGCTTTCTTTAATCCCGATATCGCAGAAATTCGTCCCCACCACGTCTTTTATTCTTGGAAAATCGCCCTCGTCTTTTATTCTCACAAACGGCTCTTTCTTATAGAATTTTTTGTATAAACTTATTAACTTTTGCCCTTTGCCCTTTGCCCTTTGCCCTTTTTTAACATATATCGTCTCTAATATCCCCCTGTTCAGAGGCAACAAATGCGGCACAAAGATTACTTTTATCCCTTTAGCCGCCAGCTTTGACAGCTCCTGATTAATCTCCGGCATATGCTGATGCACATTGACCTTATAGGCCTTGAAATCCCCGTTGATTTCTGAAAAGAGAAAACTCTCTGCTACCTTTTTACCGGCGCCGGTTACCCCGGACTTGGCATCGATAATTATAGAACCTGAATCGGCCAGATTAAAAGCTACCAGCGGCGCCAGGGATAATATCGCTGCCGTCGGATAACATCCGGGATTAGCAATAAGCTGGGCATTCTTGATTTTAGCCCTATACAGTTCCGGCAGGCCGTATACTGCCTTAACGAGGCTTACCTTATCCTTATGTTTTGCCTTATAGAACTGCGTATAGGTTGCGGTATTCTTTAACCTGTAATCGGCGCTTAAATCAATTACCTTTTTACCGGCGCCCAATAATTTAGGCGCAATCTCCATGGAGACGGTATGGGGTAATGCCAAAAATACCAGGTCGCATTCAGCGACGATCTCTTTTATATCCGGCTCTTTGCAAACCAAGGAAATCTTATTTTTGAATTTAGGGAATATCTTTTCTATACCCTCGGGCTTATCGATTTTGGCAGATACGCTCGTTATTCTTACCTGCGAGTGCCTTAAAAGTATACCGATTAATTCCTCGCCCGCATAACCCGTCGCCCCTACAATCCCTACCCTTACCATGCGCCTCTCCTCTTATTTTTTTATACGCTCATATTAAGATAAAAACTCAGCGTAGTCAAGCATTTTCTCGTCGAGATATCACTAAACAAAATGGGCTTGGCGTTTTTCGAGCTGACGTAAGAATTTAGCGGGTGGCCCGCCACGATTCATGGCGGGACAGGACCCGCTACCTCGTAAGCGAGAAAAACGATAAGACCATCAATAAAAAATCCCGCTCTTCCAGCGGGACTTTCACATTTGAACATTTGAACTTTTTAACTTTCTAACTCATAACCTACCTCTTTGTCCACTGGAAGCGTTTACGCGCGCCCTTCTGGCCATACTTCTTGCGTTCCTTCATGCGCGGGTCGCGGGTAAGAAAACCCTGCTTACGCAATGCATCCTTCAATTCCGGTTCAGCCAGAACTAAGACGCGGGCAAGGCCCTGCCGGAAAGCGCCTGCCTGTCCGGTAAGACCGCCGCCTGTGATATTAGCTTTGATATCGTATTTAGTTAAGGTATTGGTCATTTCCAAAGGTTGTTTTATGATAATCCGGTCTGTCTCCCGGAGAAAATACTTATCGTACGGCTTCTCATTCACTATAATATTCCCGTTACCGGGTAAAAGCCAAATCCTGGCGGTTGCTTCTTTACGTCTGCCTATCGCCGTATGCTTGATAACTTCATCCATATCTAACTAAACCTCCAAAGGAACCGGATTCTGCGACTTATGGGGATGTTTATCGTCTGCGTAAATCTTCAATTTCTTTATAGTGTCACTCCCTAAAGACCCGCCGGGTAACATACGGCTTACTGCCAACCTAATCACGGTTACCGGTTTATTTTTAAGCATAGTCTCCAGGGGTATTTCTTTTAAACCGCCGGGATAGCCCGAGAAGCGCCGATAAACCTTCTGTTGCGGCTTCCTGCCTGTTACCTTGATCTGGGCCGCATTTATGACAATGACGCCGTCTCCGGTGTCCAGATGCGGGGTAAATATGGCCTTGTGCTTGCCCCTTAAAATTACAGCGACTTTCGCGGCAAGCCTACCTAATATCTTATCCTTGGCATCTACCAGGTACCAGCGCCTTTTAATATCTTCTTTCTTGGCTACGTATGTCTTATTCATAAGACATAAAGTATAACATATTTATCAGTTAAGTCAAATAAATTTTATCCTCAATACTTAACCTCAAGTAGGCATAATCCTTGGGCAGGGGCCGTAGGGCCGGCGAGCCTTCTGTTTTTTGCCAGTAATATCCTCTTAAGGCTGCCTGCGGGAAGTTTACCCCTGCCTATCTCAAGCAGCGTACCTGTAATATTCCTGACCATATTGTAGAGAAAGCCGTCTGCCTCTATCTCAATGGTAATCAAAGAGGGCTTTTTTAAACTGTAAACTGTAAGCTGTAAGCTGTAAGCCGATTTTTTAATAGTTATATTTTTTATTGTGCGTATGGTGTCTTTAACGCTGCTTGAGCTGGCACAGAATGATTTAAAATCATGCCGGCCTAAAAGAGACTTTGTTTCTTTACGCATTAACTCCACATCTAAAGGGTAAGGATAAAAATAAACTTTATCTTTCAATATTGCCGGGGGATAAGCCCTGTTTAAAACAGTGTAACGGTATACTTTTGATTTGGCGTCAAAGCGGCTATGAAAATCAAAATTTACGTCCTCTACGCTAGTTATTACAATATCGCCTGGCAAGTTCGCATTTAAGGCCTTTTGTATTTTCCAAACAGGCACGCCGGAATCGGTCTTAAAGTTAGCTACTTGTCCAAAGGCATGCACCCCGGCATCAGTCCTGCCTGAACCGATTAAATGTATTTTTTCCCGAAGTATTTTCTGGAGGGCTTTTTCTAACGTTCCCTGGATAGTCCTGTGCCTTCTGCCCTGGACCTGCCATCCGGCGTATTTAGTGCCGGCGTACTCTATAGTTAATTTGATATTACGCATATATTATATAGATAACTCTTTTAGCGGGTCCTGCCGAGGCATATTTTTCGCTGCACCGTTTGCTCGCCCCAGCGTGGCTCGCTGCACTTCGGTGAAAATTCTCGCTCTCGGAAACAACTAAATGACGAAACGAACCGTGCCCGCTCGAATTTTCAAGATGCTGCTCAAAACATGCCTCGTCACCCGCTAAAAATGAATCTATTACTTTACAAATGACTCTGGCGGTTTCTAGCTAACGTAAGGGTTTAGTGGGTGGCAAGGCTGTTTTCGAACAGCATGTAGTTTATGCGAGCGGCCAGGGCTCACCCGCTAATACGTAGTCAGTGAGAGCGAGCAGAAACTTCAAGCGAGCCCATTCGACTTCGCTCAGGGCTCGTCCTGAGCTTGCCGAAGGACGAGATTTTCCTCGGTGGGGAAAATCGAGCGGTGCTGTGAGAAAATAGCCTTGACAGGCCCCACTACCTTACAAGCGAGAAAAGCAACAGATTCATTTTAGGGCTATTTTATTAATAACTCGGCGATCTGGACGGCGTTTAAGGCAGCGCCTTTGAGGAGATTATCCGAGACTACCCACAGCCAAAGGCCGCACTTAACGAAGGGGTCGCGCCTGATGCGGCCGACGAAGACTTCATCTTTACCTTCTATATCTTTAGGCATGGGATAAAGGTTGTTTTTGGGATCATCTATCACGATTATACCCGCTGAGCGGGAAAGAATATCTCTTGCCTTTTCCGGCGCCAGAGGTTTAGCGGTTTCGATATAAACTGCCTCTGAATGCCCGGCCCTGACCGGAACTCGAACAGTAGTGGCAGAGATTTTTATTTTCGCGTCATGCATAATCTTATGGGTCTCCTTGACTAATTTCCATTCCTCGTTGGTATAGCCTTCTTCGGCGAAACTGCCGATATGCGGAAAAACATTATAGGCCAATTGCTGCGGCATACTTTTATTTCCCGCTTTGACATGCAGATCCTGGTATCCACCCGAAGCGATCAAAGAATTTTCTTCTCTTAATTGCTCCACCGCCCCCTTACCCGCGCCCGAAGACGCCTGCAAAGTTGTTACCACGACTCTTTTTATACCGGCTTTTTTATAAATCGGCCAGAGGGCCATCACCATCTGGATAGTCGAACAATTCGGATTAGCAATAATCCCTTTATGTTTCTTGATGTCCTGGGCATTTATTTCAGGGACTACCAGAGGGACTTTGGGGTCCATACGAAAATCCGCGCCATTATCAATTACCACCGCCCCTCTTTTGATCGCCTCAACAGCATAAATAACAGCTGCGCCTTTTTCGCCTTCGGTGCCGGCGAATAAAGCTATATCTATACCCTGAAAACCTTCCGGTGAAATAGCCTGCACGGAATAATTCTGTCCGTCAACCTGTATTGCCCTTCCGGAACGCGCAAACACGCGTAATTCTCCGATAGCGAAATTACGCCGTCTTAAACAACGCAGCATCTCAATGCCTACTGCACCCACACCCACTACTGCGACATTATATTTTCTTTGGCTCATCTTACAATCCTGACTAATCTCGTTTAGTAGGGACAGTCCCCTTGATTTCTAATTGGGTTCGATATCTGCGGGGACAGTCCCTACTGCTGTGCTATTTTAGATATTTAATAACTAAATCTCCGACTTCAGTCGTAGAATAACCCATCTTCCCGGCAGCGAGGGATTTTAGTTTTTTATTCGCTGTCTTTATCACGGCATCCTCAACTGCCTTACCGGCCTTGGCTTCGCCTAAGTTCTCCAATAACATCCCCAGCGCGCAAATCGCAGCCAGGGGATTAATTACATTCTTACCCGTATATTTAGGCGCGCTTCCGCCGATAGGCTCAAACATGGATACGCCCTGCGGGTTGATATTACCTCCGGCAGCAATACCCATACCGCCTTGAATCATGGCGCCTAAATCTGTAATGATATCCCCGAACATATTATCCGTAACAATCACGTCAAACCACTCCGGGTTCTTCACAAACCACATGGTCGTAGCATCCACATGGGCATAATCCGTGGTAATGTCAGGGTATTCTGTAGCAACTTCATTAAACATTCTTTGCCACAGATCCCAGGCAAAGGTCAGGACATTGGTTTTCCCGCAAAGAGTAAGCTTCTTTTTTCTATTGCGTTTGCGGCAATATTCAAAGGCATAACGCAGGCAGCGT
Source organism: Candidatus Omnitrophota bacterium (assembly GCA_028717245.1). NCBI lineage: Bacteria > Pseudomonadati > Candidatus Omnitrophota > Candidatus Omnitrophota bacterium. The sequence goes on along the minus strand of JAQUOD010000009.1, from coordinate 17,980 downwards.
TCTACCCCTTTACGTGTATTGTAAGAAATCTGAATCGCTACCTCATCTTTAGTGCCTTTATCTTTGAATTCTCCCATGCCTTTATAAAGCCCCTCGGAATTTTCACGCACGACGACAAAATCAATATCTTCAGGCTTTTTGTCCTTCAGGGGGCAGAATGTAGCATTATAAAGTTTTACCGGCCGTAAGTTGATATACTGGTCCAGAGAAAACCTCAATTTTAACAGCACCCCTGTCTCCAGAATTCCGGGCTTAACATCAGGGTGCCCTACTGCGCCCAGATAAATCGCAGAATATTTTTTCAGCTCCTCAATATCTTTATCTTCCGGGGTCTTTCCGGTTTTGAGGTAACGCTCGCCGCTAAAATCAAAGACCTTGGTCTCATACTTAAAATTACACTTACCACTAACTGCCCCTAAGACCTTAAGGCCTTCGTTTACTACCTCCGGGCCGGTCCCATCTCCGGGGATTACTGCTATTCTGTACGTTTTTTGGCTCATCTTACAATCCTGACTAATCTCGTTTAGTAGGGACAGTCCCCTTGATTTCTAATCGGGTTCGATACCTACGGGGACAGTCCCTACGGCTGTGGTTTTTTATATAATTCATTAAACCGCCCCGCTTAATAATCGCCTGTAAAAACCCGGGGAAGGGCGTGGTTTTATAAGTTTGATTTTGGCTCAGATTTTTTATTATACCACCTGCCAAATCTATTTCAAGCGAATCGCCGTCATTTATTTTTTCTGTCTCATCTAATTGCAAAAACGGCAAACCTACATTTATGGAATTCCTGAAAAATATTCCGGCAAAACTACGGGCAATCACCGCGGCAATCCCGCAGCCTTTTAATGCCCGGGGGGCGTGTTCCCGCGACGAACCGCAACCAAAGTTTTTCCCGGCTACGATGATATCGCCTTTATTTACTTTACTGCAAAATTCAGGCGCGATATTTTCCATACAATGCCTGCCCAGCTCTTTTTCATCGGTAGAAACCAGGTATTTGGCAGCGATGATGTCGTCGGTATTTACATCATTTCCGAATTTATGAACTTTACCTTTTATAATCATAATGCTTCTTTAAGGATGAGATATTCTCCCTTTTATTGCCGAAGCTGCGGCTACTGCCGGGCTAGCCAGATAAACGAATGACTTGGGGCTGCCCATCCTGCCGATGAAATTCCTGTTGGTAGTGGCCAGGCATGTCTCCCCTTCTGTAAGTATCCCCATATGCCCGCCGAGGCACGGGCCGCAGGTAGGGGTAGAAAAGACGCCGCCTGCTTCCACAAATATTTCCGCCAGGCCTTCTTTTACCGCCTGAAGATAAATCTTTTGGGTTGCGGGAATAATAATCAGCCTTAATCCGGCCTTTACTTTCTTGCCTTTTAATAGCCTAGCCGCAATCCGTAAGTCCGAGATCCTTCCGTTAGTGCAGGAGCCAATCACCACCTGATCAAGTTTTATCTTTCCCAAGCCGGAAACAGCTTTCACGTTACCGGGTAAATGCGGACAGGCCACCTGCGGTTCTAATTTAGAAATGTCCCATTCGTATATTTTTTCATACTGCACATCTCTATCTGATTTCAAATTTTTAAATTTTAACTTTGGAACTTTTAAACTTTTAAACTTTGAAACTTCTTTTATATATCTTAACGTAATTCCATCTGGTTCAATCAAACCAGTAACTCCTCCTGCCTCAATAGCCATATTGGACATAGTAAATCTATCATCCATGCTTAATTTACCCATCAACGGCCCGCTAAATTCCATCACCTTCTCTAACGCGCCGTCCACGCCGATTTGGCCTATGGTATAAAGGATTAAATCTTTACCAGCCACCCATGGCTTTGGCTTACCTTTATATATGAATTTTATGGTAGCCGGCGCCCTGAACCAACATTTACCGTCTATAAAGGCGCGGGCTAAATCCGTGGAGCCGACACCCGTGGCAAAAGCGCCTAACGCGCCGTAGGTACAGGTGTGGGAATCCGCGCCGATGACTAAATCCCCGGGCGAAACCAGACCCATCTCCGGCAACAGGGCATGTTCAATTCCCATACAGCCTATTTCAAAATAATTTTTTATTTTTTGTTCACGGGCAAAATCTGCCAGTATCCTGCATTGATTTGCGCTCTTTAAATCTTTGGCCGGGGCAAAATGATCAGGGACAAGCGCTATCTTTTTATTGTCAAAGACTTTTTTTGCGCCCGATTTCCTGAATTCTTCTATAGCAAAGGGCGCGGTGATATCATTGCCTAAGGCCAGGTCTACTCTGGCCTCGACGAATTCTCCCGGCTGGATGTCTTTTTTGCCGGTATGAGCCATCAATATTTTTTCTGCGATAGTATGAGGCATTTTATTATCAAATTCCATAAGGTTGCCTAAGGTTACCTAATGTTCCATAAGGTTGCTTTTTTTTGAGGTAACCTTATGTAACGTTATGAAACCTTATGGAACATTATGGAACTTTAATTATCTAAATCTTTTTACTACAAGCGTAGCATTGTGCCCGCCAAAACCCAGCGAATTAGAAAGGCAGGCTTCAACCTTTATTTCGCGGGCAGTATTAGGCACGTAATCCAGGTCACATTCGGGGTCAGGATGTTCATAATTTATGGTGGGGGGTATCACGCCATCTTTTATCGCTAAAACGCAAACCACAAATTCTACTCCGCCGGATGCTCCCAATAAATGCCCGGTCATGGATTTAGTAGAAGAAACCATGACCTTTTTGGCATAACTGCCTAAGGCCTTCTTTATTGCCAGCGTCTCGATTTTATCATTAAGCTTGGTAGATGTCCCGTGCGCATTAATGTAATTTACCTCCTGCGGAGAAAGTTTGGCGTCTTTTAACGCCATATTTATTGCCTGGGCAGCGCCCTCTCCATCGGGGTCAGGCGCGGTAATATGGTACGCGTCACAAGACATGCCATAACCGCAGAACTCTGCATATATATGGGCTTTTCTCTTCCTGGCGTGTTCTAAATTTTCCAAGACTACCAGGCCGCAACCTTCAGCCATAACAAAACCGTCGCGCTCTAAGTCAAAAGGACGGCTGGCCCTCTCTGGTTCATCATTCCTGGTAGAAAGCGCCCTCAAGGCACAAAAACCGCCTACGCCCGTAGGCACGATGCAACTCTCTGACCCACCGCAAACCATTACGTCCGCATCTTGGCGCTGAATAATCCGGTAGGCATCACCTATGGCATGCGCTCCCGAAGCGCAGGCAGTAGCCACGCAGGAATTCGGGCCCTTTAACCCAAAACTGATGGCCACCTGTCCTGCGGCCTCATTAACAATTAACATCGGTATAAGAAACGGAGACAAACGGGAAGGCCCCTTATTCATATAAATCTTATGCTGCTCTTCTATGGTGTATAAACCGCCTATGCCTGAGCCGATTAAAACGCCCATTCTATGCCGGTCTTCTTTATTCAAGTCCATACCGGAATCATGCAGGGCTTGATGGCCGCAAGCAATAGCGTATTGCACAAACTTCTCCATGCGCCTTGAGTCTTTAGCAGATATACCGTATAAGGCCGAGTCAAAACCCTTGACTTCAGCGGCGATACGCGAATCAAAGCCGGTAGCATCAAAAGACGTAAGCATACCTACACCGCTCTTTCCGGTCTTCACGGCCCCCCAAAAATCCGGGACACTATTACCCACCGGAGAAATTATCCCCATACCTGTAATGACTACTCTATTTTCTGGCATAAGTTTAACGATAATGGAGCCCACCCGGTCTTAAGCCCGAGGTTCATTGGGCGGAATACTGAAGCGGCTCAATTGTTCATCCGCGCCATGAATGGCGCGGTTTTTTGGCCGCGAACGTATAAATGCCCCGCCGAAAGCAAGGGGCGGGGCATAAAGTACATATCTATATTAAAAATTATTTATTTCCGGCTTTTTCCTCGATATACTTGACTGCGTCGCCTACGGTAGCGATCTTTTCCGCGTCTTCGTCGGATATTTCAATGCCGAACTCCTCTTCTAACGCCATGACCAACTCTACCGTGTCCAAGGAATCTGCGCCCAAGTCATCAATAAACGATGCCTCAGGAGTTACTTCTTCGGGTTTTACCCCCAGCTGCTCTGCTATTATAGCCTTGACTTTATCTTGTACTGCCATTCTTTTCTCCTCCTTAAATGAGCACATAACTTACGAGCACGGAGTGCGAGTAAGTTATAGGTGCGAATTAAATCCGCCGAAGGCGGATAAGTTCAGACTCATAAGTTATGTCGCTTACGCTCCATAACTTATGTCTTCACTTATACCATTACCATGCCGCCGTCTACGATTATAGTCTGGCCTGTAATATAATTGGCTTCTTCGGATGCCAGAAATACGCAGACAGCTGCAACATCTACCGGGCTACCGAACCTCCCCAGCGGTATTACCCCCAGCATCTTTGCTTTAAGGTCCTCGGGAAGCTTGGCGGTCATCTCCGTCTGGATAAAACCCGGAGCGATAGCATTAACATTCACATTACGGCTGGCTAATTCACGAGCCGTGGTTTTTGTAAGAGCGATTATCCCTGCCTTGGAAGCAGAGTAATTTGCCTGGCCGATATTGCCTATTATGCCGATGATTGAAGCAATATTTATGATCCTGCCGTAACGCTGTTTTATCATCACCTTGGATACGGCCTTAGTACAGTTAAAAGTGCCTTTAAGGTTGACGCTGATGACCGCATCCCACTCGGTATCTCCCATACGGAGAATCAGGCCGTCTTTTGTGATGCCGGCGTTGTTAACTAATATATCAACCTTCCCGAATTTGTCAAGAATTTTGTTTACCGCTTCGGTGACTTTCATGGAATCGGTAACATCCAGCTCTATAGCCATGGCCTGTCTGCCTTTTGCTTGGATATCAGCTTGAGTCTGGGTTGCCTTGGCCAGATTTATGTCTCCTACCGCAATGTCCGCCCCCTCATCAGCCAGCTTCAAGGCAATCTCCCTGCCGATACCCTGAGCGCCACCGGTGATAAAAGCTACCCTGTCTTTTAATCTCATTGTTTCTCCTCAGCTGTAAGCTGTAAGCTTTAAGTTGTAAGCTTTTTAAAAAAATCCCTGTGCTTTTGATTTTTTAGCTTAAAGCTTATAACTTACGGCTTAAAACTTAAAATATCTGCTTTCTTTTCTATATTAACAACCTGCGCCTTATCATCAATACGGCGCATCAGGCCTTTTAAGACTTTACCTGGCCCGAACTCAAAAAATTGATTTATACCCTCAGAGAGAATGAACTCCATTGAATCTTCCCAAAGGACGCTGGCCGTAACCTGCTTAATCAAGCTATCCTTGATTTCCGCGGGATTAATCATGGGCCTAGCCGTAACATTACTCACCAGCGGTATCCGGGGCGTCTCTATTTTAATTTTCTCCAATTCCCCGGCTAATTTTAAAGAGGCGCCCTGCATAAAAGAAGAATGGAACGCCCCACTTACTTCCAATAAGATTACTTTTTTTGCGCCACTTTCTTCGGCTAATCTCTGGGCTTCGGAAATTTCCGGTTTACCGCCGGAAATAACGATTTGGCCAGGGCAATTGATATTAGCTAACTCTGTCTTAGTCTTACGGCAGATATCTCTTACTGCCGTGATATCCAATCCTATAATAGAAGCCATACTACCCGCCCGGGACTGGGCCTCTTGCTCCATAAACTCCCCGCGTTTTCTCACCAGATACGCGGCATCTCTAAAACTTATTGCCTCTGCTGCTACCAACGCCGAATATTCGCCCAAGCTCAGACCTGCCACATAACTGACACTTTGACACTCTGACACTTTGACACTATTTTTAAAGGCTTCCCATGCAGCCACGCTCACGGTTAATATCGCGGGTTGGCAATTCTGGGTCCGTATCAGTTCTTCCTGTGGCCCCTCAAAACAGAGTTGGGAAAGAGAAAAACCCAAAACCTCATCTGCCTTATCAAAGACCGATTTACTTTCAGGAAAAGATTCGTATAAATCCTTTCCCATACCGATATATTGAGCGCCCTGTCCGGCAAATAAAAGAGCGGACTTATCCATCACCATTTAATCAGGCAGGCGCCCCAGACCAAACCCGCGCCAAAAGCATCCAAAAGAACGATATCGCCCTTTTTAATCCTGCCTCCCCTGACCGCTTCACAAAGCGCGGTAGCAGTAGAAGCAGAAGACATATTGCCGTATTTTTCTATATTCAGATAGATCCTATCTTCGGGCAGACCCAGTCTCCTGGCCATAGCCATGATAATCCGGATATTGGCCTGATGCGGAATAACTAAATCTATATCCTTGCACTCTAATCCTGCTTTCTTTAAGGCGATCTGTGCTGCATTGGTCATAATCTTCACTGCTAACTTAAAGAGTTCATTGCCCTCCATTTTTAAATAGTGCAGCCTTTTATCTATGGTCTTATGGGTAGCCGGATTACGCGAACCGCCTGCGGGGAGCTTTAATAAATCCGCCAAGGCGCCGTCACTGCCTAAATAAGTAGAAATGATACCGCCGGACTTGACTTCCGAAAGAACAGCAGCACCTGCGCCGTCTCCGAATAAAACACAGGTATTCCTGTCCTGCCAGTCGGTTATGGAGGATAAAACCTCTGTGCCTACTACTAAAACATTCTTATAGCTGCCGCGGGCAATAAACTGCTGGGCGATAATGATACCGTAAATAAATCCTGCGCAGGCAGCAGAGATATCAAAACAGGCGGCGTTCTTTGCGCCTAGAGCAGCCTGTACCAAACAAGCAGTGGAAGGAAACTGCATATCCGGGCTAATGGTGGCTATAATAATTAAATCCAAATCCTGCGCTTTTATCCTGGCATCCCTCAACGCCCCCCTGGCCGCATTTATCGCCAAATCCGAAGCTGCTTCGCTGCTGGAAACAAGGCGCCTCTGTTTTATACCCGTGCGCGTGGTAATCCATTCATCAGAGGTATCGACCATCTTCTCTAAATCCTTATTGGTCAGGACTTTCTTTGGTAAATATTCCCCAACACCTATTATGCCTACTTTTTTCATACTTCGACTCACTTCGTTCGCTCAGTATGAACCCCGAGCGTAGTCAAAAGGTTCATTTTTAAGGCTTTATCGCTTCCAAGACCTTTTCGTTGAACTGACGCTCAACCTCTTCCTTAGCTACGCGAACAGCGTTCTTTATGGCCTTGGTATTAGAGCGGCCATGGCCGATAATCACTACGCCGTTGACTCCCAATAAGGGCGCCCCGCCGTATTCCGAATAATCCATTTCTTTCTTAAAACGCATGAGGCTGCCCCTTAATAAAAGTAAACCTAATTTCCCTAAAGGATTATTCATCAGGTGGCGCTTCAAAAAAACACCCATGGCCTCGGCAGCGCTCTCTGAAACCTTCAAGGCTATATTACCTATAAAGCCGTCGCAGACAATAATATCGCTCTTACCGGAAAATAAATCTTTGCCTTCCACGTTGCCGATGAAATTAAGCCTGCTCTTCTCAAAAAGTTCGTGCGTCTCTTTCATAAACTCCGTTCCCTTAGTTTCTTCTTCTCCGATATTTAATAGGCCTACGCTGGGATTGGGTTTATTTAATATACAACGCGAGTAGACGTCGGACATGATCCCGTACTGTAATAATTGCGAAGGCTTAGAATCAATATTAGCGCCTACATCTATCACCAGGGATATGCCTTTTAAGGTAGGGATAACTAAGGCAATGCCCGGCCGTTCAATGCCCGGCAATAAACCTAAGCCTAAGGCTGCGGCACAGACTACTGCCCCGGTATTACCGGCGCTGAAAAAAGCCTCTGCCTTGCCCTCTTTTACTAATTCCAAACCCACGACAATAGAAGAATTTCTCTTCCTGCGCACGCTGGTAGCCGCGGATTCAGACATACCGATCACTTCCTCGGTATGTACTATAGTGATGGCGCTGCCTCTATACCTTGTTTTCTTAAGCAGGGGCGCTATTTGGGCCTCGTTTCCGGTCAGGATAATCTCCACGCCGTATTCCTTAACCGCAGCTATCGCCCCCTCAATCACCACCCTGGGCGCATGATCTCCGCCCATGGCGTCAACTACTATTTTCATATTTTCGTTATTGCGTTACTTGCGTTATTGGGTTACTTGCGTTGACAAACGCTATAACGCTATAACCCTATAACGCTATAACGATTTTTTATTGTTTTTTCTTTTTCTTCTCTTTTACCTTTATCTCAATGACTTGCTTGCCGCCATAATAGCCGCACACGCCGCAAACCCTATGCGAAAGTTTTGGCTGTTTACATTGCGGGCAGAGCATAAGATCAGCCTGGCTTATTTTCCAGTGCGTACGGCGCTTCCTACCGCGCGCCTTAGAATGTCTTTTCTTAGGTAATGGCACTTTTTCCTCCGTTAGTTACCAAAACATTATTTAAACTATCGACAATTGCATGCTCCTTCATTAAGATCCTTGCCGCATTTAGGACAGAGCCCCTTGCAATCCGGCCTGCATAAAGGCTTTAGCGGGTAATCTAAAATTATCTCCTCTTTTATATCCTGGTCCAGGTCAATCAGAGGCTTAAACTTATCCGCCTGATAACCTAACTCGAAATCTTTCTTTAGTTCAATTTCAAATTCGCTCAGGCAACGGCCGCAGATTAAATGCATTGTGCCCTCTAAACTCAACCGGGCAGTAACAGCGTTAGTAATCTTGGAGATATCTGCCCTGACCTTTATGGGCCTTTGAAACTTGATGCTGTCTGTATCCAGATCTAACTTCGCGGGGCTAACTTCTTCCTCTATGATTAGTCCCTCTAGAGGTATTTTATTTATATCTATCTTCACTAAACCTTACGCAGCTTCTCTTTCAGGGCCTTCTCTATGAAATCCGGGACAAAAGAGGATAAGTCTGCGCCCAAAGAGGATGCCTCCTTTAAAAGTTTTGAGGAAAGGTAACTGTAGGACTCATGGGGCATCAAAAAGATGGTCTCTATATGAGGATTAAGCTTTCTGTTGGTCAAGGCCATCTGGAATTCGTATTCAAAGTCAGAAATCATACGCAACCCGCGGATTAACACGCGCGCTTTATGCTTGGCCGCATAATCCACCACTAAACCGTCAAAATCGTCAATGACGATATTTTTCAGGCCCTTAGTTGCCTCTTTAAGCATATCTATTCTTTCTTTCACGCTAAAGAGCGGCTTTTTATGGGGGTTGTGTGCCACGGCTACGATAACTTCCGAGAATATCTCCTGCGCCCGCTTGATCAGGTCAATATGGCCGTAGGTAACCGGGTCAAAACTGCCCGGGTAAATCGCTTTCTGGCACACCTTAACTCTCCCTTTTTCTGTAAAACGACAATAGCGTGTCGCCGTAAGTTGATTGCTTAAATAAAGTTAATTCTCCCTGCGTATCCGGGAGAATGTCTTTTTTAAAATGCTGCACTACTATTAAACCAACGGGCGCTAATATATCATAAAGAGATAGGGTTTGCAAGGTTTTTTTTGAAAGGCCCTGATAATAGGGCGGATCGAGGAAGATAATATCGAAATTCCTGCCATCCCGGTGGAACTGCTTGATAGCAACCTCTACCTCTTTGGGGTATAAGGTACAGGCCCTTAGCTTCAGGGACTCTATGTTCTTATTGATGGCCAGACGGCAATCCTGGTTGTATTCTACCAGGATTAAATCTTTAACGCCCCGCGATGCAGCCTCAAAACCGACTGCCCCTGAGCCAGCGAACAACTCCAAGAATGATAAGCCCTCTATATCGCCTAAAATATCAAAGATAGCCTTACGCACCTTATCCTGCGTCGGCCGGATACCTTTGGGCATCCGGATTACCCTGCCTTTATATTGTCCTGTAGTTATACGCAAGCTCCCCACCCTTTTTTTAACATTCAAACTTTCAAACATTCAAACTACCCTACAACCATCAACTTCTCATATTCCGGGAACCTTTGCAAGAGTTTTTCCCGTAAAGGAATATTCGGCCGCAGGCCTAACTTGGGATCAAGAGAAACCAGTCTTATCGCCTCTTCTCTGGCCTTTTTCAGTAATTGCATCTGTGATAGAGGATTAGCGATCTTTAATTCGCTTAATCCGTGCTGCCGCCTGCCGAAGAATTCACCCGGGCCCCTGATCTTCAAATCTTCTTCAGCAATACGGAATCCGTCATTATATTTCACCATGGCATCCAGCCGCGCCTTAGCCTGCGGCGTATCCGTGTTAGAAATGAGTATACAAAATGATTCGCGGGGGCCCCGGCCTATGCGCCCGCGCAGCTGATGCAACTGGCTCAGGCCAAAACGCTGGGCATGCTGGACAATCATGCAGGTTGCCGCAGGTATATCAATGCCCACCTCCAACACCGTAGTAGAAACCAGGATATCCAACTCCTTATTCTTAAACTTAGACATTACCGCGTTCTGCTCTGCCTGTTTTAACCTGCCATGGATGAGCCCTAACCTGAAATCCTTGAATTCGCTTTTCTTAAATTCTTCATACATCTTCTTGGCGCCGGCTATATCCAGAGAATAAGATTCCTCAATCACCGGATAAACAATGTAGGCCTGGTTACCCTGTTTTATCTGCTCCCGGGCAATATGATAGGCTTGCGCTTGTTCCTCTTGGGTGAAAAGCAGCGTCTTGATTGAGCCGCGGCCGCTAGGCATTTCGTTAATGACTGAAATATCCAGGTCCCCATATAGAGTAATTGCCAGGGTGCGCGGAATAGGCGTGGCAGTCATAATCAAAATATCGGCATTAGGCCCTTTTGCCGGTAATAATGCCCTTTGGCCCACGCCAAACTTATGTTGTTCATCAATCACGATTAAGCCTAATTTTTTAAATTTTACCGCCTCTTCTATCAAAGCATGCGTGCCGATTACTAAATCTATATCCCCTTCTTTTATCTCTTTATAAACCTTTTCTTTATTCTCCAGGCTGCTGGTAAGCAGCCCGATTCTTATTTCTTTTTCCTGACACCTGACACCTGACACCTGACACCTGATTTTTTCATAATGCTGTCTGGCTAAAATTTCCGTGGGCACCATAAAGGCCACCTGGTATCCTCCCTGAATGGCCATCAAGCTCGCAATAGTAGCTACCACGGTTTTACCTGAACCCACATCGCCTTGCAGTAGCCGCTGCATAGCAGTTGGCCGGGCCATATCGTATTTAATCTCGGCAACCACCCTCTGCTGGCTGGAAGTCAGACTAAAGGGGAGATTTTCCATAAAAATCCGGGCCGGTTCACCGTCTACTTGATGGGCAATACCGGGTTTTTCTTTCTTTTTTAATTTTCTTAAGGCCAGGGGCAGTTGGAAAAGAAAGAATTCCTCAAAAGAGAGCCGGTTGTAAGCCTCCTTCTGCATCTCTGGGCTTTCGGGAAAATGAATATTGAGCAGGGCCTTAGCTAAATTAAGCAGGTTATTGCGGGAGCGGATATCATAAGGCAGGGTATCATTAATCTTAGGCAGGTATTCATCCAACGCATATTTTATCAGCTGCCGCAAACTGCGCTGGGTCAGTCTTTGCGGTAAAGAATAAATAGGGACAATCCTGCCTATGTTCAAAGATTTGTCAGGCCCTGCGGAGACAATCTCAAACTCCGGAGAATTCATCTGCAGCCTAGCGTCATATTTTTCTATCTTACCGTATAAAACCAGGGTCTGGCCTACCTTAAAATATTCATTCAGATATGGCCGGTTAAACCAGACGCAGAATATCTTTCCGGTAGCATCCCCTACAGCTACTTCAGTAATACCAAATCCCCTGCGCCTATAAGAATGGCGTTCTCCTTTGGCCAAGACCTCGGCTTTTATGGTGTAGGTAGAGCCTTCCTGTAACTTGGAAATACTGATAAAGTTGGTGCGGTCTTCATAACGCCTGGGGAAATAATACAGGAGGTCCTCTATGGTATTTATCCCGGCCCCACTAAATACCTTAGCCCTCTTGGGGCCTATGCCTTTTAGGTATTGAATGGATGCATTGAGGGCTTTCTCCATCACGGATTAAATAGTAAACTGCGGGCTATCTGTTTCTGGCTGGGATTTCTGAGGAAGGGGTGATTTTAATCCGGGCTTCTCGCCCTTGGTCCTGGCCTTACCCTGTTTTACCTCTATTTCAAAGGCATCGCTGGAATATCTTTTGCCTTCTATTTCAATTTCGCTCGGCCCGATCTTGAATTTACCTGTATCGGCAGGCACTAAAACAAACACGTAGTTTGCTGTTATTTTCTGTATTCCCTGTGAAATAGAGACTTGGGAAGTCTGGGCATTAGATAAAACAGAGAACCCTTCAAAAGCAGGTAATTTAGGCTGCGGGATTATCTTGGCCGAAGAAGTAACCGCCAATTTATAGGTAAGGGCTTCGTCCGTAGTTAAGCTGGTCTTATCTACCTCTGCCCTGAAGAAAGTCTCTACCTGGTTTGCTACGGTAAATAAAAACAGGGGAATGAATATTAGTGATAAAAATTCTATTTTCCTCATCTTTTAATTTTGAAGGGGCGGGGTCTTTAAGCTATTTTCTTTCTTCCCATCTTTAGCGTGGTGTGAGAACCGTCCTGCCAGGGCCAGAGCATGGCAAATAATGCGCTCTGCCCCTCATTCCAGAAATACAGGGTCTGGCCGCGCATGATTCCGCCGAAACCTTTTACGGTATCCTCCATCTTAGGGGATATTTCAGCCTGGGGGTCGCCAAAGATCTTCTTCAGCCTTTCTTTCAGTTTATCTATCTCTTCCTTGACCAGCACGGCCTCGAGATAATCCTTATCATCCGTACGCAGCGTATCAAAATTAATGCTATTGATTTCTTTTCTTGCCTCTTTAAAATCCACAGTAGTCTCCTTTAAGAATTTTTTTCAGCTATATCTCCAGCAACAGGTAGCTTGAAATATTCGCCCTGATAGGCCTTGAACATAAGGATAACCCAAAGGATGACCTCTATCAGATAAATAAACCGCGCAATGACCCAGCCCAAGGAAGGCACAACCATAATCACAAAGCTCAGCACCCATAAGAACCCAAAGGTGACTATAGATTGCATAGCATGGAAACGCACAAACTTATTCTCTTTTTCCAGGAGATAAAAAATAATCCCGCTGGCAAACCCTAATAGATAGCTTAAAACCGCAGCAATGTTCGCATTCATCCCGATTGAGGTCTTACCTAAATCTTTTTCAGGCATTATTGCCTCCTTTTCGCCATAACTTAAAAAACATGCCATATATAAGCTATTTTACCTCATGGGAAGCCATAAATCAAGGGTGAATTTATGAGGAAACGCTTTCTCAAAAGTGTTGATTTAGCCTTGATTTTTACTAAAATATATTACATATTTTAATATAAGCGTTTACTCTTTACTTGTAACAGGAGGTGGGCGAGGATAGCGCTAAGCTAACATAGGCCTATCACCTACAAAATTACCCCCGGGATTTCGGGGGTTTTTTTGTTTATGGCTGTAGGCCAACGCATTTCTGGATAGCTTCCTGCATCTCTTGCCTCGTCTTTGTCCGGCTGATGAGTTCTCTTAAAGGCCTGATCTTACGGAATCCCCGGGTATACCAGCTGAAGAATTTACGGAAAATAACTACGCCATTCCTCTCTCCGTAAAAATCAATCACCGCAACCAGATGCTCAAGCATCACCTGAACAATCTTTTCTACAGGAGGCCTGGCAATAATTTTTCCGTTTTTCAGGAATTCGTTTATCTCTTTAAATATCCAGGGATTACCCAAAGCGCCCCTGGCAATAATGATAGCGTCACAACCTGTCTCCTCAAACATCTTCCTGGCCAGCTGGGGGCTAAGGATATTGCCGCTGGCAATCACAGGAATCTTTAATGTCTTTTTGACTTCCCCGATGGCGCAATAATCCACTACGCTGCTATAACCCTGTGTCATGGTCCTGCCGTGGATAAAAAGCGCGGATACCCCGGCATCCTGGCAATAGGAAGCGACTTCTTTGGCATTTACGCAATCCTTATCCCAGCCAGAACGGATCTTTACGGTCACAGGAACCCTGGCTTTCTTCACCAGGATCTTTAAAATCTCACTTAATTTCTTGGGGTTTTTCAGCAAGCCTGAACCTTCGCCGCGGCGGATAACCTTTTTTGCCGGACAGGCAGCGTTAAAATCTAAAAGGTCAAATTTGTATTTATTGAGCACATCTATGGCCTTTTGCACAAATTTTATTTCACAACCCAGAAGCTGCACCCCCAGAGGCTGGTCGTCTTTATTTGAGGAGAGCATCTTTTGCGTGCGTTTGCTTTTGTAGCTGACCGAACGGGAATTAATCATCTCTACAAAAGCCAGCTCGCAGCCGAATTTACGGTTGAGCATGCGAAAAGGCAGATCGCTTATTCCCGCCATAGGCGCAAGGATAAGGTTGGAATTGAGTTTTAAGGTGCCGATTTTTAACATATTTTAAAAAAATTATACTGCCTTAAAATAAAAATCCCAAGTAAAACCAACTCGGGATATAGATTAAACTATTAGCGGGTCCTGTCTTGGGTATTTTCTCCCAGCACCGCTCTCCGCCTACGGCGGATCGCTTGAAGTTTCTGCTCGCTCTCACTAACTTCGTATTAGCGGGTGAACCCTGGCCGCTCGCATCTTCAAGATGCTGTTCGAAAACACCCAAGCCACCCGCTAATATCCTTTATCATACTATTACTTTTTCAAATACGCCTTGATGATTTTTTGTTCTGACTGCGGCCGGTCGTTGGCTCCGGTGGGCGCGTTTTCAATCTTCTGCACCACGTCAAAACCCGAGATGACTTCGCCGAAAATCGTATGATGCATATTTAACCAGGGGGTCGCCGCTGTGGTAATAAAAAACTGGCTCCCGTTGGTATTCGGGCCGGCGTTCGCCATGGCCAGTATGCCGGGCCGGTCAAATTTGACATCTGTGCTTACTTCATCTTTAAAAGGGGCGCGCCAGACGGATTCCCCGCCTGAGCCTGTCCCCGTGGGGTCTCCCCCCTGAATCATAAAGTTTTTTATGACCCGGTGAAAAATCAGGCCATCATAATAACCTTCCTGCGCCAACTTGGTAAAATTTTCGCAGGCCTTTGGCGCTGCCTGCGGCATCAGCTTGATTTCGATTATCCCCTGGTTTGTTTCCAGTACCATAATTTTATTCTCCATATCCGAGGCTCCTTGCGCAATATTGTTCATAAAAAAGATAAAAAATATAATTCCTAAAATCCTCTTTATCATCTTCACTCCTTTTGCGTGCTTCAATAGCCCGCCCCTATTTGCTTCTGCCTCTTACCGGTATACCCATGGCCCTTAACTCATCGGTCTTCTCCTTGGAACACTTCATACAAAGAAAAACCGGGCGGGCATCGCTTTTATCATAACCTGCGGCCTTCACCAGCCTCCACAGATGCGACGTAGCCCCGCATTTATCGCACCTGCCTTCTTTTATATGCCAGACCTCCAGGGCCTTTGAGGTAAAGATAAACCTGTCCACCCAGAAAAATATCGCTCCTCCGATAAGATTGGCTAAGACCGTGGACCACAGGCCTGCCCCTAAGCGCCTGACCACCAGCCATAATATCGGCGTGCTCAACTGCCACCTGAACAAATACAACAGGAACCTTTTCATCTCTTTATCTCCTGGTGCGGCTATCGCGATATTTCTAATATTTCGTATCTTAAAGCCCCCGCCGGGACATCAACCTTTACTATCTCTTTTTTCCTATGGCCTAATAAAGCTGCTCCTATGGGAGAGGTAACGGAGATTTTCCCCTCGGCGTAATCTGCCTCCACCTCTGAAACCAGGGTGTATTCTAAGGTTTTCTCCGAATCCATGTCCTTAAGCGTGACTTTTGCTCCTATGAGAACCTCATCTTTAGGCATATTCTCATCATCAATAATCCGGGCGTTTGCCAATTTATATTCCAACTCCGCGATCTGCTTTTCGTTCATTCCCTGCGCTTCTTTTGCCGCGTCGTATTCGGCGTTCTCGCTGATATCGCCGTGCGCCCTGGCCTCTCCTATAGCTTTACTGAGCTGCCTGCGTTTTTCCCCTTTTAAAAATTCCAGTTCTGCCATTAATTTTTCATAACCGCTTCTGGTCAGATATACTTCGTCCATATACCATCCTCTTTTATAATAATGGCTCCTGCGCCCGTCATTTTTTTATTATTTTAAAAGAAGCGAAGCTGCGGTCGCTCTTTGCTCCCCCGTAAAGCACCTGCATCAAAGACCAGCTGTATGCCTGGCCCTCTTCAAATTGCGAAACGGGGATTTTAACCGGGTAGGTATTCGAGGGAAATTTTTGTTTTAGAATCAGGCCCTCTGCGGTAGTATTGTATCCTTTATACAAGCGAAAATCGTAATGGTCTATGTTCGCCGTATTGATCCTCTCCCACCTGAATTCCAGGTAATCTTTTCCCGTCAAAACAACATTATCAGTAGTAGGATAAAGCAGCGTTACTGCGGCAATAAATTCGGAATTCCTGCCCATAGGCATACGGCTATAAGAATAGGGAGTAAAAATAAATATGATAGAAAGGAATATAAGATAAATTAAGAGAGCTGGTTTTATTCTATTCTTCATTTACCCTCCTTACTTTTTTTACGCCTTGCCCTTACCACAACGCACAGATACTTGGCAATGCTGGATAGCCTGCCTTTTTCGTAGGGGAACTCCCTGCAATGAGCGGGCTTGAGGTTGTAATCAATCTTATGGATAGCGCAGAGGCCGTCGCGAGTGATAAAAGAACACGGTTCATCCTCTACGCTCGTGCCGACCCTGTAGCCGGAAGGATAATCATCATCTTTCTCCAGATGAAAAAAATCTCCGCCCTTTATCCCCAGCGCCAGTATCTTCTTTGCCTCTCCCAAATCTACCCATGCCCCCAGCCGGCAACACTTCTCTTGGTTCTTACAGGCGCGGCATTCAACCTTCTTATTTCTTTTCATGTGCAGGCCCCTTAAACCTCTTTGATCCCGTGCTCGCCTGATTTTTTTTGATTTTCCGCCAGGGCTTAGCCTCTCCCTGGCTTTTATGCCTGGGCTCTCCCTCGGTTTTTCTCCAAGGCTTAGGCCCTCCCTGGCTTTTTTGCCAAGGCTTAGATTCTTCCTGCTTTCTTTGCCAAGCCTTTAGTTGCTCTCGTTTTTTACGCCAACGCATGGGATTATCAAGGTGTTTCTTAGGAGACACTACCGGCCCTTCAATTCCGGCTTGAGCACGCTTTTTCAAAAAGCTAAGCGTACGCCTGCCTTGCTTATATCTGCCGGTTCTTTTTAAACCCGGATTAAACCCCAAAGCTGCCTGGTTTTTACTCCCGCTATCTATATTTCTGCTATCCCTACCTGCCTCTATTTTAGAACGCGCTGGTTCAACATTAATGGGCCTGGCCATAAATACTTTTTTATTTAAAGCAGTTATGGCAGCCTGCGCTTCTTCTTCCTCGGGCATCTCCAAAAAAGCAAACCCGCGGGAATTTTTTCCCTTCTTATCCATTACGATGGATACAGAAGCCACTCTTCCGAAACCCATAAAGAGTTTATACACATCCGCCTCTTTTGCCTCAAAGGCCAGATTCCCTACAAAGATATTCATATCTCTATCACCCGCCGTTCTCCTGGACAAATTTCCTTATTTCATCCAGATTATCCAGGATAAGTTTGGCTTTACTTATGCCAAAGGAAAACGGATATTTATCCTCTTCGCTCCTCTTTAAAATAAGCAGCGGTTTACCTTTATATTCCCCGCGTTCAACTATACAACCCTGATTTTCGTTATCCACGGCAGCTACCTCCCTTTCTTTTTTCCGGTTATTGTTTACCACAGCAGCTATATTATATCCGTTAAAACCAAAAATCCAAGCCCCATTAGAAATACTGCTATTACTTTACACCATAATTTCTAACGGGGCAAGTAAAATTACTCTCTAGTAGTGCAAGGATTATTTCGCACTTTCGTATTGAAGCATCCTCTTAGGTTGTTGAATCGGCCTTAGGTTTATGTGTTTAATAAGGCCAAATATCCAAAGGTTAAGGCTGCGTTCGTTCTTAAAGT